>NZ_LXKR01000095.1:307403-307547 GCF_001692375.1 Serratia sp. 14-2641
GAAAAAAAAAACAATAAATAAAAAAAAAAACACAAATCCGCTCTCCACCCAGTCATGAAATTCATCACATCCCTCTGAGAACTCGCCTCACGTCCGCCGTCGCTAACATAGGCTATTGCTGTTACTATTCTCATACTCCTATCC
>NZ_LXKR01000096.1:0-1224 GCF_001692375.1 Serratia sp. 14-2641
TCGTAAACCTTCGGCAGCAGCGTGCCCCGCTTGCGGTTGGCCAAAAAACCGTAGTACCGCACCATTTTAAAATGCCGCGCGGGGATATGGCTGACGTACCGTTGCAGCATCTCCTCCTGGCTGATTTTCTGGCGTTTGTGTTGCTGTGTGCGGTGATCGTAATACTGATGGACCACGGCGCCTCCGCGGTAATGCCGCAACTGTGAAGCCGCCACCGGCGGGCGCTTCAGGTACCGGCCCAGGTATTTCACGCTGCGCCAGGCGCCACGGGTCTTTTTGGCGAAGTGCACTTTCCAGCAACGCCGGTATTGGGCATGCAGATACCTGTGCCACCGGTCCTCGCTACGGATATGGCCGAGGCCTGGCAGGGTGCCAGGATTGATGCGGTCGTAGTTGTCACGCAGCAAATAAATGACGGCGTTGCGCCAGATGGCTTCGACGGCTTTCTTTTTAAAGAACAGCTGTCGCCAGACGTGGTGTTTGACGTCAAGACCGCCGCGGGTGACGGAGACATGGATGTGCGGATGCTGATTGAGCTGCCGGCCGTAGGTGTGGAGCGCGCAGAAGATCCCCACTTCGATACCCTGCCGGCGGGCCCAGCGGAGCATGGGGCGGGTGGCACAGCGGAACAGCTCGTTGAGCAGCGGCCAGTTGTTGTTGAAAAATGGCCACAGCAGATGGGGCATGGTGAAGGTGATATGTTGCCAGTCACAGTCAGGCAGGATGTGCTGCTGTTCGGCAATCCACTGCTCGGTGGCCTTGAGGCCACAACTGCTACAGGCTTTGGACTTGCAGCTCTGGCAGAAGAAGCGGGTATGGGTGCAATCCGGTGAGGCGCAGCAGTAGCGGCGAACACCCATGGCACAGGTGCCGCAGGCGAGCATGCGCTCGACGGCGAGTTGGGTCCAGTCGCTGAGAGTGTCACCGTGTTTGTCGAGATACCGGCTCCAGCCGTCGTCATGCTGGAACAACAGCTTTGCGGGTCGTGGAATATACATGGTGCAGAGTCTACAGGGCGTCAGAGGGCAGGGAAAGGGCATCGGCGCCAGCCGGCTCATGTCGCAGACATGCTCGTTTTATGCGGGTGTCAACGCAGCGGCGGGGCCGGTGCCACCGTGAGGATCTTAGTGTGTTCAGCCGACGCGGGTGTTGAGGTAGGACAGGGTCTTAAAGACGGTTGAGGCAGCGGCGCTGCCGTGCTCGCCCCGCAGGGGCGCTACGTTC
>NZ_LXKR01000097.1:0-1219 GCF_001692375.1 Serratia sp. 14-2641
CCCGGACTCGCACTTCATCGGGACTGTCGGCGACCAGGGCGCCGCCGATCTGCTCCATGCGGGAGAGGTGACCACCAATGGTGCGGGGCAGTTCCGAAAGCTGGCGGAAATCGCCATGCCCGCTGGTGATGGTAATCATCGCCCCGGACGGATAGATGCGCGGGCCGGGAACCGTGCCATCGTCGATGGCTTGCTTCAGGCCGAAGGCGGGGCCGC
The DNA here is from genome assembly GCF_001692375.1 of Serratia sp. 14-2641. Taxonomy (NCBI): domain Bacteria; kingdom Pseudomonadati; phylum Pseudomonadota; class Gammaproteobacteria; order Enterobacterales; family Yersiniaceae; genus Serratia; species Serratia sp. 14-2641. The sequence continues at coordinate 217 of NZ_LXKR01000097.1, forward strand.
CAACGTCGCGGACGGTGGTGAACCCGCGCATCAGCGTATCGGTGGCCTCGACGCCTGCGGTAATATTGTTGTAGCCGACATCGCCAACGATGCTCTGCGCCGGGGTTGGACGGATAAGCATCGTGTGCCAGTGGGCATCGATCAGCCCCGGCATCAGAGTGCGCCCGCCGCCATCAATGATCACTGTTCCCACGTTAGGCGTGATGCTGTCGGTAGAAATGAGCTGGATGATATTGTCGATGACCAGCACGTTCATCGGCTCCGACAATGGACTGCCGGACCCGTCGAAAATGCGGACGTTCTGGAACAGAGTGGACCCTAATTGGCCCATCGCATCGACGGGGGACAGAGCTGAAAATTCGGGCAACTGGTCCAGCATGAATACTTCGGAATTGCTCGATGCCTCGACACGGACGCCTTTCACCCAGTGAGCCAGTTCACCGCTGATCGTCGCGGTGAATTCTTCGAGGCTCATCGTCGTCATCGAGCCCTCGGGAGGGCTGGCCGCGATGAAGTCGTAGGCCTGGATGCCGTCTGCCGGTGGTGTCACATATTGGTGGGCACTCAGCGCGGGATCGTTCCAGCCTCCGGAATTGACCATTCCGGAGGCTGTGACGCTGAGTATTCGGGAGCCGCTGGCGTCGTCCGGCTCGATGGCCGCAGTAACGGTTTTGATACTGAAAACTTTGCCGAGTTCGCCTTTGGGGGCGTCCTGGGCTGCCGCCGATAACGTCAACAATGTTGATGCGAAAAGTACCGCACTAAGGATCTTCATATCGTACTCCAATAATTGACGTGCTGCCTATGCTGGCCACCGCACGTTTACAGGCTTTGTCGCATTAGCGTAGCCCAGTCAGCAAAAGTTGCGCTGCAAGTTTTTTAGGCAGCCAACAGATAAAATTGTTCTACCAGTGACAATCCGTCGCTAACTGGATGATGAAGCAGTCCCTTGCGTATCATCTGTCCCAGCTTAATACCTGCCAACAGGGTCTGGGCTCGTCGA
>NZ_LXKR01000098.1:0-1111 GCF_001692375.1 Serratia sp. 14-2641
CACCCTGCTGGGCACCGTCACCCTCACGGACAAAACGCGCCGAAAAGGCGGCCGACATACATTGGCATCAATGGCGTTAGCCGTCCTGCCGGCATTACCAGAGGCCTGTTACGGTGTTTTCCCGTTGCCCGACGAGCAATACTGGTTCGTGGCTGTCAGCGACGGCATGTTGTCACCGTTCGGCGATATCGTGGGGGATGAGGCGGCGATACGAATAGCCGTGTCCAATTTTCTGCAAATCACCGCTGATCCCGCGGCGGGTTGGACGGTATATGCCCCCAGCGGCTTCTTCCCCGAGCTAGACGCCGAAGATAAGGCGCTCTCGACGCTGATCGACAACAAGGTGGGTTTGCGACGAGCGCGTCTGAGCCAAACCCATAATCCGCAGATACTGTGGCTGTGGGGCATTGCGGTGGTGGCCCTGGTGGCAGGGTATGTGGGCTATTCGGCATGGCAGACGCATCAAGAAGATGAGCGTATTGCCGCTGCTCAGGCTGCGCTGTTGGCCAGGCAACAATTGGAGCAACAGGCTCCGGCCGACAACCTGAAACCCTGGGCAACGCAACCGCGATTCCCGCCGATGCTCAGCGCCTGCAGTAACGTGTGGAAAGACGCGCAGATCTCTATTGCCGGCTGGGTATTCAATACGGCGACGTGCGATGCCCACGGCAAGATCACGCTGCACTACACTTTGCCGAGCGGGGGCACCGTGGGGGACTTTGCCTTGCGGTTACCCGTACTCTATGGCGCAGACATTCAGCCGGTGTTTAATATTCCCGGCAGCGCGGATGACGCTTCCTTTGCGTTACCCGTGTCGCTTTCTCTCCCAGAACACCCCGAAGCACTGCTCCCGGGCAGCCAGCAAATTCAGCATCTGACCAGCTATGCCCAACGTATCAATGCCCGTTTGCGTCTTAGTGAAATGGACGTAAGCACGCAGTTAGCGCAGGGCGATGTACAAAACCTGCCATGGCGAACCTACAGCTTTACGTTCATTACCGATATTCCGCCGGATCGGTTGTTTGCGCCGACGCGCTTCAACAGCAGCGGGATAAGGGCGTCCAGTATCACGACGACACTCAAGAACAATCGCCTGGAATACACCATTGAG
>NZ_LXKR01000099.1:0-1111 GCF_001692375.1 Serratia sp. 14-2641
CACCCTGCTGGGCACCGTCACCCTCACGGACAAAACGCGCCGAAAAGGCGGCCGACATACATTGGCATCAATGGCGTTAGCCGTCCTGCCGGCATTACCGGAGGCCTGTTACGGTGTTTTCCCGTTGCCCAACGAGCAATACTGGTTCGTGGCTGTCAGCGACGGCATGTTGTCACCGTTCGGCGATATCGTGGGGGATGAGGCGGCGATACGCATAGCCGTGTCCAATTTTCTGCAAATCACCGCTGATCCCGCGGCGGGTTGGACGGTATACGCCCCAAGCGGCTTCTTTCCCGATAAAGACACTGAAGATAAAGCGCTCTCGATACTGTTCGACAGCAAAGTCGGCCTACGCCGTGCCCGCCTAAGCAAAACCCATAACCCGCAGGTACTGTGGTTATGGGGCGTTGCAGTGGTGGCCCTGGGCGTGGGATATGCCAGTTACTCGGTATGGCAAACGCAACAGGAAAATGCGCGCATTGCCGCCGCTCAGGCCGCATTGATGGCCAGGCAACAATTGGAGCAACAGGCTCCTGCTGACAATTTGAAGCCCTGGGCAATGCAACCTCGATTCCCGTCAATGCTCAGTGCCTGCAGTAGCGTGTGGAAAGAGGCTCAGATATCTATTGCCGGATGGGTATTCAATACAGCGACGTGTGATGACCACGGCAAGATCACGTTGCACTACACCTTGCCAAACGGGGGGACCGTTGGGGACTTTGCTTCGCGATTGCCTGTTCTCTATGGCTCGGATATTCAACCGGTGTTTAACATCCCCGGCAGTGCAGATGATGCTTCGTTTGCGTTAGCCGTATCACTATCTCCGCCGGAGCATCCCGAAGCACTGCTCCCGGGCAGTCAGCAAATTCAACACCTGACAAGCTATGCACAACGCATCAATGCCCGTCTGCGTCTTAGCGAAATGGATGCCTCCACTCAGTTAACTCAAGGCGACGTAAAAAATCTGCCCTGGCGCACTTACAACTTCACATTCATTACCGACATTCCTCCTGATCGGTTGTTTGCGCCGACGCGCTTCAACAGCAGCGGGATAAGGGCGTCCAGTATCACGACGACACTCAAGAACAATCGCCTGGAATACACCATTGAG
>NZ_LXKR01000100.1:0-1061 GCF_001692375.1 Serratia sp. 14-2641
GCTGCAATCACTACCGTTCTGGCTAAAACCTACGGTGGTTCTGCACGTGCTTTCGACCAGATCGACAACGCGCCAGAAGAGAAGGCTCGTGGTATCACCATCAACACTTCTCACGTTGAATATGACACCCCGACTCGTCACTACGCGCACGTTGACTGCCCAGGGCACGCCGACTACGTGAAAAACATGATCACCGGTGCTGCTCAGATGGACGGCGCTATCCTGGTTGTAGCTGCAACTGACGGCCCTATGCCTCAGACTCGTGAGCACATCCTGCTGGGTCGTCAGGTTGGCGTTCCTTACATCATCGTATTCATGAACAAATGCGACATGGTTGATGATGAAGAGCTGCTGGAACTGGTAGAAATGGAAGTTCGTGAACTTCTGTCTGCTTATGACTTCCCTGGTGATGACCTGCCGGTTGTTCGTGGTTCAGCGCTGAAAGCACTGGAAGGCGAAGCTGAGTGGGAAGCTAAAATCATCGAGCTGGCCGGTCACCTGGATTCTTACATCCCAGAACCAGAGCGTGCTATCGATCAGCCGTTCCTGCTGCCAATCGAAGACGTATTCTCCATCTCCGGTCGTGGTACCGTAGTTACCGGTCGTGTTGAGCGCGGTATCGTTAAAGTTGGCGAAGAAGTTGAAATCGTTGGTATCAAAGACACCGTTAAGTCTACCTGTACCGGCGTTGAAATGTTCCGCAAACTGCTGGACGAAGGCCGTGCTGGTGAGAACGTTGGTGTTCTGCTGCGTGGTATCAAGCGTGAAGACATCGAACGTGGTCAGGTACTGGCTAAACCAGGTTCCATCAAGCCACACACTCAGTTCGATTCAGAAGTGTATATCCTGAGCAAAGAAGAAGGTGGTCGTCATACTCCATTCTTCAAAGGCTACCGTCCACAGTTCTACTTCCGTACCACTGACGTGACCGGTACCATCGAACTGCCAGAAGGCGTAGAGATGGTAATGCCAGGCGATAACGTGAACATGGTTGTTACCCTGATCCACCCAATCGCGATGGACCAAGGCTTGCGTTTCGCAATCCGTGAAGGCGGCCGTAC
>NZ_LXKR01000101.1:0-258428 GCF_001692375.1 Serratia sp. 14-2641
TTGGTCACTCTTCAAGACTTGATATTTTTTTGCTACCGAAGTAGCTGGATATCGTCTTGTGAGTGCCCACACAGATTGTCTGATAAATTGTTAAAGAGCGTTCGTTACCGTGATATTTCTTGGTAACGCGGGAGGTGCATATTACGCTTTCCCGCTGAAGAGTCAACCTTTTTCTCTTACGAGACGCGGTGTTTTCACCGGGTTGCTTCTTCCTGGCTGGGCGACTGGTTCTCGTTAGAGGAGTCGTTGTTCCCGGTCAGTGGAGGCGCATTATAGGGAGTTCTCAGAAGGGCGCAACCCCTAAATTCAAAAAACTTTTCAAGCGTTCAAAAAACCAGCCAAAACGTCATTCATGGGTATTTATTGAGCAAAAAAGGACGGTTTTAAGAGTTTTGCTCGAAGAAAACCCGTCAACCAGGCTAAAGCCAAAGAAAAGGGGGCGGTAAAAACCGCCCCCTTCTATATAGCTACCAACAGCTACTTTTATTGCTTGGCAACGATATGGTCGTTTTCCACGTCCAGCGTCACCGGTTTGCCTGGGATCAACTTGCCAGACAAGATTTGCTGTGCCAGCGGGTTTTCGATTTCCTGCTGGATAGCGCGTTTCAACGGCCGCGCACCATACACAGGGTCGTAACCCGTTTTGCCCAACAGCTCCAAGGCTGGTTCCGTGATGCTGACTTCGTAGCCGCGCTCTTCCAGACGCTGGTACAGACGTGCCAACTGGATCTTGGCAATCTGCGCGATATGTTTCTGGCCGAGCGGATGGAACACCACCACTTCGTCGATACGGTTGATGAATTCCGGACGGAAATGTTGGCTCACCATCTCCATGACCGATTCCTTCATCTGTGGATAGCTCATCTGACCGAAATGCTCCTGGATCAGATCGGAACCCAGGTTAGAGGTCATGATCACCACGGTATTACGGAAATCAACGGTACGACCTTGTCCGTCTGTCAGACGTCCGTCATCCAACACCTGCAACAGGATGTTGAACACGTCTGGGTGCGCTTTTTCCACTTCATCCAGCAGGATCACTGAATACGGACGACGGCGCACCGCTTCTGTCAGATAACCGCCCTCTTCATAACCAACATAACCTGGAGGCGCACCCACCAGCCGCGATACGGAGTGTTTCTCCATAAACTCGGACATGTCGATACGCACCATCGCGTCATCACTGTCGAACAGGAACCCAGCCAACGCCTTACACAGTTCGGTTTTACCCACCCCGGTAGGCCCCAGGAACAGGAATGAACCGATCGGCCGGTTAGGATCGGAAAGGCCGGCACGGCTACGGCGAATAGCATTGGACACCGCGTTCACCGCTTCATCCTGGCCAATCACCCGTGAGTGCAGTTCCTGCTCAAGACGCAGCAGTTTGTCGCGCTCACCTTCCAGCATTCTGGCTACCGGGATACCGGTCGCTTTCGCCAATACTTCAGCGATTTCGGCGTCGGTAACGCGGTTACGCAGCAGCTTCATGGTCTTGCCTTCTGCCTGCGTGGCCGCCTCAAGCTGTTTTTCCAGCTCAGGGATTTTGCCATACTGCAGTTCAGACATGCGCCCAAGGTCACCTACGCGGCGCGCCTGCTCCAGCGTGATCTTGGCCTGTTCCAGTTCCGCCTTGATATTCTGGGTACCAGACAGCGAAGCCTTTTCCGCTTTCCACTCTTCTTCCAGTTCTGAGTATTCGCGCTCTTTCTGCTCCAGCTCGCTACTCAGCATTTCCAGGCGTTTCTTGCTGGCGTCATCCGATTCCTTGTTCAGTGCCTGCTCTTCCAGTTTCAACTGGATGATGCGGCGCTCCAAGCGATCGAGCGATTCCGGTTTAGAGTCCATCTGCATACGAATGCTGGAGGCGGCCTCATCGATCAGGTCGATGGCCTTATCCGGCAACTGACGGTCGGAAACATAGCGGTGCGATAGCGTTGCCGCCGCTACGATCGCCGGGTCCGTGATCTGCACGTGGTGATGCAGCTCATAGCGTTCTTTCAGGCCACGCAAGATGGCGATGGTGTCTTCCACGCTCGGTTCCGCGACATAGACTTTCTGGAAGCGGCGCTCCAGCGCAGCATCCTTCTCTATATATTGGCGATACTCGTTTAGCGTGGTCGCCCCTACGCAGTGCAGTTCCCCACGGGCAAGCGCGGGTTTGAGCATGTTGCCAGCATCCATCGCGCCATCGGCTTTACCGGCACCCACCATGGTATGCAGCTCATCGATGAACAGGATGACGCTGCCTTCCTGTTTGGAAAGATCGCTCAGCACCGCCTTCAGGCGTTCTTCAAATTCGCCCCGGTATTTCGCCCCGGCAATCAACGCGCCCATATCCAGGGAAAGCACACGTTTATGCTTCAGCCCTTCGGGAACTTCACCGTTGATAATGCGCTGAGCCAAGCCTTCAACGATGGCGGTTTTACCGACACCAGGCTCACCAATCAGTACCGGGTTGTTTTTGGTACGGCGTTGCAGCACCTGAATGGTGCGGCGGATCTCTTCATCACGGCCAATCACCGGGTCAAGCTTGCCCTGTTCCGCACGCTCAGTGAGATCGATAGTGTATTTTTTCAGAGCCTGACGCTGATCTTCAGCACCTTGGTCATCCACGCTGTCTCCTCCCCGCATTTGCTCAATGGCTTTGGCTATTTTGTCCGCTGTGGCACCGGCAGCTTTCAGCAGATCGGTCAAATTACCGCGATCTTCAAGCACCGCCAGCACAAACAGTTCGGATGAAATAAACTTGTCTGCCCGCTTTTGCGCCAGCTTGTCGCAAAGGTTGAGGACGCGTACCAGTTCATGTGAGGGTTGAACATCCCCACCGGTACCTTCAACCTGTGGCAGACGAGACAATGCCTGATCGATGTCGGTACGCACTCGCGCAGCATCAATCCCGGCAGAAGTCAGTAATGGGCGAACCGTGCCCCCATCCTGATTGAGCAGGGCGCTCATCAGATGTAACGGTTCAATAAATTGATTGTCGCGCCCAAGGGCCAAAGATTGGGCATCGGCGAGGGCAAGCTGGAATTTGTTAGTAAGACGATCCAGACGCATAACACCTCCAATGTAGGTCAAAATTGCTACTGGAGATTAAATGAGGTCATCCCTCAAATTTTCAAGGTTATCTCGACACTATATTATGAGTACAACGTCATGCATCAGTGGATCGTCCTAGGGCAGTAGGTTATCTCACCCAGATCAAACTTGCCATACGTCCGGTTGTTCCGTCGCGCCGATAGGAGAAAAAATGACTCATTTCGTTCATTGTGCAACGATTACCGCCATAAATGGCGAAAATACCAGCACGTTGAAGGCGCTGGCGAGCCAAAAGATAGAGGTCTGCGAGGAATTTTTCACCATGGGGAGTAAAAGCGGCAGCGGCGGCGCTATCAATATCCATAAATGCCGCACGCACTTCAGCCCCAACTTCGAACCGGTTTGGGCCGATCGCCGGGCCTAGCCAGGCAGTGATGTTTTCTGGTGCCGCAGCAAAGCGCGCCACGGTATTTTCCAGCACGCCATGACATAAGCCACGCCAACCGGCATGCGCGGCGGCAACTTCATCACCTGCTTGTGAAGCAAACAGCACCGGCAGGCAATCCGCCGTCATCACCGCGCAGACCAATCCGGCCACATTGCTGTAAACCGCATCGGCGCGCAAATCTTCAGGCGTTTGGCCATCAAGCGTCAGTACACGAGTGCCATGTACCTGCTCCAGCCACAGTGGCATCTGCGGCAAGCCAGCCGCCGTTACCAGGCATTGGCGGTTACGCGCCACGGCCTGTGCATCATCACCAACATGCTCACCGAGGTTCAGTGAGTCATAGGGAGGAAGGCTGACACCGCCATGACGAGTGGAGCTGCAGGCTGTTACCCCTGCAGGCAACGGCCAATCGGGTACAATCAGCGAACTCATTACCAATCCATCTGATCTTTGAATTCTTCGGTATCGAGCTTCAGCGCGTTGATCAGATCGACCATATCCTGTGGGATTGGCGCATGCCATTCCATCTGGATACCGCTGATCGGATGATACAGGCGCAACATAGTTGCATGCAGTGCCTGACGGTCAAAGCCGCGCAACGTGTTGATAAAGGCCTCTGATGCCCCTTTTGGCGGACGTGGACGGCCACCGTAGAGTTGATCGCCCACCAGCGGATGGTCGATATACGCCATATGCACACGGATCTGGTGCGTACGGCCGGTTTCCAGGCGCAAGCGCAAACGGGTATGGGCGCGGAAATGTTCCATAATGCGGTAATGAGTCACCGCAGGTTTGCCCATTGGGTGCACGGCCATGTGAGTACGTTTGGTGGAGTGGCGGGCAATAGGTTGCTCCACCGTGCCACCCGCGGTCATGGTGCCGATCGCCACCGCTTCATATTCACGGGTGATCTCACGCTCCTGCAATGCCTCTACCAGACGGGTTTGCGCTGGAACGGTTTTGGCAACCACCATCAGGCCGGTGGTATCTTTGTCCAAACGGTGAACGATACCGGCACGCGGTACGTCGGCAATCTCCGGGAAATAATGTAACAATGCATTAAGCACCGTCCCATCCGGATTACCCGCACCTGGGTGCACCACCAGACCGCGAGGCTTGTTGATCACCAGAATATCGGCGTCTTCATAGACGATATCCAGCGGGATGTCTTGCGGTTCCCAACGGGCCTCTTCTTCAATCTGTGCATCAATGGCGACCGTCTCTCCCCCCAGTACCTTCTCTTTCGGCTTGTTTATCGTTTTGCCATTGACCTGTACCCTGTCTTCCAGGATCCATTCTTTTATGCGAGATCTTGAATAATCAGGGAACAATTCGGCCAAAGCCTGATCTAAACGTTGTCCGAGTTGAGTTTCGGCCACCGTTGCGGTGAGTTGTACTTGTTGTGCCATATGCAGCTTCTTCGTTAACGTTGGGTTTTCACGGCGATGCCGTTTAATATAATGTGCTATTGTAACTGGTCTTTTGTCGGGAGCTTAACGGACAGTCTCCCAAAATAACACCCTGAGGATAATCTAAACGTCATGACGCGTATGAAATATCTGGTGGCGGCAGCCACGTTGAGCCTGGCGCTGGCAGGTTGCTCCACATCCAAGGATACGGTTCCCGACAGCCCGCCTTCGGAAATCTATGCTACTGCCCAGCAAAAACTGCAGGACGGTAACTTTAAGGGCGCGATTACGCAACTCGAAGCGTTAGATAACCGCTATCCATTCGGGCCGTACTCTCAGCAGGTCCAATTGGATCTGATTTATGCCTACTATAAATCTGCCGATTTACCTTTGGCACAGGCCTCTATCGATCGCTTTATGCGCCTGAACCCAACGCATCCGAACATTGACTACGTCATGTACATGCGCGGTCTGACAGATATGGCGTTGGATGACAGTGCACTGCAAGGCTTCTTCGGGGTTGACCGTTCTGACCGCGATCCACAGCATGCCCGCGCCGCATTCCGCGACTTCAGCCAGCTGATCCAGCAGTATCCGAACAGCCAATACGCGACCGATGCCTACAAGCGTCTGGTATTCCTGAAGGACCGTCTATCCAAGTACGAGCTCTCAGTGGCGGAATACTACACTAAACGTGGCGCTTACGTCGCGGTAGTTAATCGCGTTGAGCAGATGATGCGTGAATTCCCAGATACCAAAGCGACCCGCGATGCACTGCCGCTGATGGAAAACGCCTATCGCCAGTTGCAATTGAATGCTCAGGCCGACAAGGTAGCGAAAATCATCGCCGCTAACGCGTCTTGAGTCTTTGAGATGGGCAGAAAAACAAAACGGCAGCTTCGGCTGCCGTTTTCATTTGCTGCAAATTCGTCCATTTTCAGGATGAATACACAAGCAAAAACACGGTGTTAGCAAGGCTTTACCACCGGTTAACTTATCGATAATGCGCGTTCTGCTGCCAAGACTCAAGTGTTAGATGGCGGTTTCAGACGCTAAATCACAGATTGAACTAACTTTGCAAAAAGTGACAAAAATTTGTGTTTTACATCACGCATTTCGGCAAAAAGAGCGGTATGCTGAATCTATCCAAGACGGAAAGACAGAGAGGTAAGTTATATGACACTCAACATTACCAGCAAACAAATGGATATCACCCCCGCAATCCGTAATCATGTCGAAGACCGTCTCAGTAAACTGGAAAAGTGGCAGGCGCAGCTGATCAACCCACACATTGTCTTATCTAAAGAACCTAAAGGGTTTGCCGTCGACGCTACCATTACCACGCCTAACGGTCCGCTGGTTGCCAGCGCCAAACATGAAGACATGTATACCGCCGTGAATGACCTGATTGCCAAACTTGAGCGTCAGCTGAACAAGGTACAACACAAGAGCGAAGCACGCCGCGCTTATGCCAGCGTGAAAGACCTGGCTCCGGTAATCACGCAGGAAGAAGAGGAATAACTCTGCAAGTGATTGTTTCACATCAAACGCGCCCGAGGGCGCGTTTTTTGTCTGCCGGTTTCTATTGACACAGTGAAAAGCCAGCGGTTACTTTAAACCCTGATTTACACACATTTTGGAACACCATGAGCCGTAAACCGTTTTTCTTCGCATTCTTTTTTACCTTCCCCTGATTGGGAGGCGTTTCGTCGTGTGAGAAAGAATGCGAAGACGAACAACCAAGCCTCCTCAAACAGGGGGCTTTTTTTATGGCTATTTGACAACCCGCCCCGCTGGGCTTCAAGCTGCGGCTTGCAAGACGACGGGATTAGAAGAATACAAGGCAAAGCTGATTATGACTGATAACCCGTTACTCGTGCTGCGCGAACGCATCAGCGCACTGGATATGAAATTGCTGGCCCTGCTGGCAGAGCGCCGTGAACTGGCGGTAGAGGTGGGCAAAACCAAACTGCATTCGCACCGCCCGATCCGCGATAAAGAGCGTGAGCGCGATCTGTTGGACGCCTTGATCAGCGCGGCCAAACCTTATGACCTCGATGGCTTTTACGTCACCCGCCTGTTCCAGCTGATTATCGAAGACTCCGTGCTGACCCAGCAGGCCCTGTTGCAGCACCAGCTTAACCAGACTAGCCAACATTCCGCGCGCATTGCCTTCCTGGGTCCAAAAGGTTCTTACTCACATCTGGCCGCCCGCCAGTACGCCGCTCGCCATTTTGATCAGCTTATCGAATGCGGCTGTCAGAAATTCCAGGACATCTTTACCCAGGTGGAAACCGGCCAGGCGGATTACGCCATTTTGCCGATCGAGAACACCAGCTCCGGATCGATCAACGATGTGTACGACCTGCTGCAACATACCAGCCTGTCGATCGTGGGTGAACTAACCTTGCCGATCGATCACTGCGTGCTGGTAGCCAACGACACCGATCTGCAGCAGATCGAAACCGTTTATAGCCACCCGCAACCTTTCCAGCAGTGCAGCCAGTATTTGAACCGCTATCCCCACTGGAAGATTGAGTATTGCGAAAGCACCGCCGCCGCGATGGAGAAGGTCGCCAAGCTGAACTCACCAAAAGCTGCGGCGTTGGGCAGCGAGGCCGGTGGTGCGCTGTACAACCTGCAAGTGCTGGAACATAACCTGGCAAATCAGCAGCAGAACATCACTCGCTTCATTATTCTGGCGCGTAAGGCGATTGAGGTTTCTGAGCAGGTTCCGGCCAAAACCACGCTGATCATGGCCACCGGTCAACAATCCGGTGCTCTGGTGGAAGCCCTGTTGGTGCTACGTGACAATGGCATCATCATGACCAAGCTGGAATCACGCCCAATCAACGGTAACCCGTGGGAAGAGATGTTTTACATTGATGTGCAGGCTAACCTGCGTTCTGTCGCGATGGAGAAGGCGTTGAAAGGGCTGACACCGATTACCCGCTCGCTGAAAGTGCTGGGCTGCTATCCAAGCGAAAACGTGGTGCCGGTCAATCCGTCTTAAGTAGCAAAAAGGGTTCGGCTATGCCGAACCCTTTTTCATCTATTGACGGCTATCGTTCGCCTGACGCAGCAAAGAACGGCTCTCAACCAGGAAGCGCTGGGCATAATCACCAAACCAGTGCTCCACCTTCTGGAAGCTTTGAATAAAGGCCTGCTTGTCGCCCTGTTCCAGTAGCTTGATCGCCTCACCAAAGCGCTGATAGTAGCGTTTGATCAGATGAATGTTGTCTTCCGAAGACATGATGATATCGGCGTACAGCTGCGGATCCTGAGCAAATAGCCGCCCCACCATCGCCAGCTCCAGCCGATAGATCGGCGAAGAGAGCGCCAGCAACTGCTCCAGCTGTACGTTCTCTTCAGCCAGATGCAGGCCGTAAGCAAAAGTAGCAAAGTGGCGCAGCGCCTGGATAAAGGCCATGTTCTGATCGTGTTCGACGGCGCTGATACGATGCAAACGCGCGCCCCAAACCTGCAACTGCTCCAGCAGCCACTGGTAGGCCTCCGGCTGACGGCCATCGCAGTACACCACTACCTGTTTGGCCACGCTGCCAACATCCGGGCCAAACATCGGGTGTAACCCCAATACCGGGCCGCTGTGTACGGCCAGCATCGCCTGTAACGGCCGGTTCTTCACTGAAGCCAGATCGACCAGAATACAGTCCTGCGGCAGCGGCGGCAGTTGGGCGATTACCTGCTCGGTGATATGGATCGGCACGCTGACAATCACCATCCCGGCATCCGCCAGCAGGCTATCCGCCTGCGGCCAATCCTCTTGATCCAACACTTTGACCTGATAACCCGACAGCGTCAGCAACCGGTTAAACAGGCGGCCCATCTGGCCATTACCGCCAATAATGACGATAGGGCGCAGCTGTGGGCACAGCGTTTTGAAGCCTTTATCGTTCTCACTGGTGTAGGATTCGCGCATCACGCGGCGCAGCACGTCTTCGATCAAATCTGGTGGAACGCCGAGGCTTTCCGCTTCCTGGCGGCGAGAGGCCAGCATTGCCGCCTCGCGCTCAGGTACGTAAACCGGTAAACCGTAGTGGCTTTTGACTTCCCCTACTTCCGCTACCAGCTCCAGGCGTTTCGCCAACAGGGCAAGCAGCGCTTTATCCACTTCGTCAATTTGATCGCGCAATGCGGTCAGTTCAGCCACCATAACTCACTACTCTCCAGTGCGTGCCATCAGCGCAGCGCCGAGATCCTGATGCATTTGGCGCAGCAGCGTCTCCGTGCTTTCCCAGTTGATGCAGGCATCGGTCACCGATACGCCGTAGCGCATATCCACACGCGGCTGTTCAGAAGACTGGCTGCCCTCGTGCAGATTGCTTTCCAGCATGATGCCGGTAATCGAACGGTTACCCGCTCTGATCTGCTCAACTACGGATTCGGCAACCGCTGGCTGACGGCGATAGTCTTTATTTGAGTTGCCATGGCTGCAATCTATCATCAAGGACGGATGGAGTCCCGCGTCCTGCATCTGTTTTTCGCAGGCGGCAACGTGCTCAGCGCTGTAGTTAGGCGTTTTACCGCCGCGCAGGATCACATGGCCGTCTGGGTTACCCTGGGTTTGCAGCAGGCAAACCTGGCCAGCCTGATTGATACCGACAAACCGGTGCGCCATGGATGCAGCGCGCATCGCGTTGATAGCCGTACCCAGGCTACCGTCCGTACCGTTTTTGAAGCCCACCGGCATTGAAAGGCCGGAAGCCATTTCGCGGTGCGTCTGAGACTCTGTAGTACGCGCACCGATCGCCGACCAGCTGAACAGATCGCCCAGGTATTGCGGGCTGTTCGGATCCAACGCTTCGGTCGCCAACGGCAGGCCCATACCGACCAGATCCAACAGCAGGCGACGCGCAATGTGCAACCCCGCTTCTACATCAAAGGATCCATCCATATACGGATCGTTGATCAGGCCTTTCCAGCCGACGGTGGTTCTTGGTTTTTCAAAATAGACGCGCATAACGATATACAGCTGATCGCTCAATTCAGCCGACAGGGTTTTCAGACGGCGCGCGTAATCCAGCGCGGCATCAGGATCGTGGATCGAACATGGCCCACAGACCACCAGCAGACGGTGATCTTGCCCTTTAAGGATATTGGCAATGGTCTGGCGGGCCGTAGCGATTTCCGTTTCATCGTTGGCACTGAGTGGGAACTGGTTCTTCAGTTCTTCCGGGGTGATCAGAACCTGTTCTGCACTGATATGTACGTTGTTGAGCGCGTCTTTTTGCATGATGCTATTCCTGTCGTTTGCCGTTATGCGTGTGCGTAATTAAAACATCGAGCGTTACAGGTGCTACCTTAACCACTCCTTGTAAAGTTTTCAATCCATTTGCTGTAAATAAAAAATTACCATCATAAACAGGAAAGACAATCACCGGCCACAGGAAACAAGAATAAGATTAAGTCATTGTTTTATTTTATAAAAAAATTGATCGCGCAATATAACATAACGAAGAACCACCAACAGAAGCCCCCCTAAAAACTACGCAATGTAAATAAAATTGAACACTAAAGTGGGTTGTTCATTGCCCCTCATGAGTTCAAAAAACAACTTCCTCTGCGTGTAGAAACGCTGCATGCCACGCCGCGCAGGTAACAAGTTCCTTGGCAAGCCCGTCCCATCCATAGCCAAATTAAACAACTATAAAACAATTGTCATACATTTAACTGGCAATTGATTTTCATTCTTTATTCATTTGAATCTATATCAGAAATAATAGTCACTCTATTGAATAAATATTGCGGGATCTCACAGTTATCCCTCGCCAAATAAATAACTATGGCATAAATCGCTCACACCTCTTTAGGGTTACTCTGCGAAGACAGAGCCCGTACCGCCTGCATTGAGGAGCGATGAGCGTTAGCAGTTTTTTCTTTCTGACAAGGGACTCTCATGATCACATTGCAATTCGCAATTATTATTATCTGCCTATTAGTCGGCACCCGATTTGGCGGTATGGGGTTAGGCTTAATAAGTGGTATTGGCTTATTTCTGCTGTGCTTTATATTCGGTTTGGAACCAGGCAAACCTCCTGTAGATGTCATGCTCACCATTTTAGCGGTGATCGGCTGTGCCTCGGTGTTACAAACCGCTGGCGGTCTGAATGTCATGATGCAATATGCCGAGCGGCTACTGCGCCGCCACCCACAACACATCACCTTACTCGCCCCCTTTACCACCTGGACGCTGACCTTCCTGTGCGGTACCGGTCACGTGGTCTACACCATGTTCCCGATCATTTCTGACATCGCCATCAAAAAAGGGATCCGCCCAGAGCGCCCTATGGCCGTCGCCTCTGTCGCCTCGCAGATGGCCATCACCGCATCCCCGGTTTCCGTGGCTGTGGTATCACTGGTTTCGATCATTGCGGCCGGTCATGGGATCGGCAAGGCCTACTCGCTGCTGGAGATCCTGGCCGTTTCGATCCCGGCTTCGTTGGTCGGCGTATTGATGGCGGCATTGTGGAGCCTGCGCCGCGGCAAAGATCTGGATAAGGATGCGGATTTTCAGGCCAGGATCCAAGATCCGGAGCAGCGAGCCTATATCTATGGCGGTACTGAAACCCTGCTCAATCAAACATTTCCCAAGCAGGCTTACTGGTCAACGCTGATCTTCTTCGGCGCTATCGCTATCGTGGTCATGCTCGGTGCCTTTGCCGATCTGCGTCCTTCCTTTGCCGATGCCAAGGGCGTATTGAAACCGCTGTCGATGAATCTGGTGATCCAGATGATGATGCTGATCGCCGGTGCCGTGATCCTGATGGGCTGTAAAGTCAAACCTAGTGATATCGCCAACGGTGCCGTGTTCAAAGCGGGAATGGTCGCCATCTTCTCGGTATTCGGTGTGGCATGGATGAGTGATACCTTCTTCCAGGCACATATGGGAGAGTTGAAGGTGGTGCTGGAAGACGTGGTGAAAAGCCAGCCCTGGACTTACGCCATCGTCTTGTTCCTGGTTTCCAAACTGGTTAACAGCCAGGCCGCTGCCCTGGCCGCCGTTGCACCAATGGCCTTGCAGTTAGGTGTCGAACCTAAAATGTTGCTGGCCTTCTTCCCGGCGGCCTATGGTTACTTCGTGTTGCCCACTTACCCAAGCGATCTGGCCTGCATCGGTTTTGACCGCTCTGGCACCACTCGCATCGGTAAATTCATCATTAACCACAGCTTCATCATCCCTGGCCTGATCGGCGTGCTGTGCTCCTGCATCACCGGTTATCTGCTGGTGATGACCTTCCTTTAATCGCATTTCTGCCGGCAACGGGCTATCCCCGTTGCCACTGTTAACACCCCCGCAAAAAGCCACCGGTATCACTAGACGAAAAGTGCATAAGTCCCCTGTTTAAACTAAAAACATAAGCTAACCAGGCCTATTTTTGTCCCCTCGGCGAATCGATATAATGTGACCGCTATCACTTATAATCACACTTAACTACTGGATCCAAAATGCTCTCTTTACGCGCTCATCGCGCCATTCCGCTGTTCTTTAGCTGCTTGACCGCCTTCACCAGTGTTTCCGTATTAGCCGATAATACCCTCTTCACCGCGATGGACGATCCGGCCACCGCCAAGAAGCCGTTTGATGGTAATGTTCAAGCTGGCTATAACGCCCAGTCCGGCAACACACAGAACTCAACCCTGTTGGCCAACACCACCATGACCTGGTTTAACAGCGATACGGCTTACAGCCTGTGGGGCTCGGCGAACAACACCACCTCTTCCAACGTACGCTCCTCGGAGAAATACCAGGCCGGTGGCCGTACCCGTTATAATCTGACGGCTCGTAATTATATGTTTGGCCAGGTTGGCTGGTTGAACGATCGTTACAACGGTTACGATTCACGCTCTACGCTGACCGGAGGTTACGGGCGCCAGATCTTTAGCGACCCACGCCAGGACCTGCGTGTCGAATTCGGCCCAGGCGTTCGCCATGATGAATACCACGGCGGTGGCCGCACCACTCGCGCCCTGGCCTATGGCGCAGCCAACTATTCCTACAGGCTGACAGACACGGCCCGCCTATCCGAAGGCCTGTCCGCTTTGGCGAACGACGAAACCACCGTTAACTCCGAAACCGCGTTAAACGTCGCCATCAATAACGACTTCGCCCTACGGCTGGCCTACACGGTGGTCTACAACACCAAACCACCTGCCTCGGCGCCGAAAAATACCGATACCACGACTTCAGTCACGCTGGTGTACGGTTTGTAATCTCGTCTTACAGCTCCGCGCAGTCCTTCTCTAAGCCCATAATTAATGGGCTTTTTTTATGCCCATTCCCGTATTGGCTAATTTGCTAAAAATAGTCCTATCCTTGCTTGACGACTTTAGCATTTTGATTAATACTGTATGCATATACAGTAATTATTGCTAAGGTAAAAACCATGATAAACCCGGCAAATGAGGCCAGTATCGACCCGCTTATCGTGGCCGACCGTCGCGTTATCCTACAAAACAATCCGCTGCGACAGCAGATGTGGGGTTAATAGGATGGAGAGATTAACCTCATTCATTACCTACTCCGCAGCGCTGTTTCTCGCCTGGCTTGGCAAGCTCTCACCGCAGGATGTGGCCTTTCTGATCGGCGCGGCCGTAGGGATCGGCACCTTCCTGGTTAATTGGTACTACAGACGCAAGAGTCTGGAGATCCTCAAAAGCATCGAACGCGATGCGGCAGCACGGAGACTTTTTGATGAACTCAATCGTTAAGCGTTGCAGCGCCCTGGCCATTCTGGCGATCGCCATGCTGTTGCCGCAGGCCAATCAAATTAAAACTTCCGAACAAGGGCTGTATCTGATTGCCGATTTTGAGGGGTGCCAGTTAACCCCGTATCAATGCGCAGCAGGGGTTTGGACGCAAGGTGTCGGCCATACGGCTGGCGTTATTCCAGGTAAGTCCATCACGCCAGTGCAAGCGGCGGAAAACCTGATGGAAGATATCCGCCGGGTAGAGAGCCGCATGGCGGCATGCCTGCCACAGCAGATGCCCCAGGCCACTTATGATGCCGTCATGGCGTTTGCCTTTAACGTCGGTACGGGGGCCGCCTGTCGCTCGACCCTGGTTTATTTCCTTAACCATGGCCAATGGCAGCAGGCTTGCGATCAGTTACCGCGCTGGATTTATGTCAATGGCGTCAAAAACCGCGGGCTGGAACGCCGCAGGGCCGCCGAACGTGATCTGTGTCTAAAGGGTCTCAGCACGCCGAACACCACAAGTTTCCCAGGGAAAGAACAGCTCGCTCAGTAACTTTTTTCGAGCATTGCTGACGAATAGTTTTTCACCGTTTTATCAAGAGGGGGTCTCTATGATGCATTGTCCACTGTGCGGTAGCGTGGCACACACTCGCTCCAGCCGTTATCTGAGTGAATCGACCAAAGAACGCTATCACCAATGCCGTAACATTAATTGCAGCTGTACCTTTGCCACCCATGAATCCGTGGCCCGGGTCATCGTTTCACCCGGCGACATCATTCCGGCGCAGCCTCACCCACAAGAAGGCAAACAGCGCGCCGCCGCGATGTAATGAAAAAAGGGGGGTTACCATCTGGTAATCCCTTGGTTTCACCAGAATAACGATAATCCAACCAGAGGAAATAGATGGTAAGCTTTGGAAATCCGGGTCTTTGAGATGATAAGGAGATCAAATGCAACAACTGGTCTTGGAACACTGGAGTTTTCATTCGCCAAAAATGACACGGCAAATTGTTGTTCCTGATGGCTGTCGGGATTTAATTTTTCTGACGGACAGGAATGGGCAACAGCAGATGAAGATCACTGAGATCGACACCTGTGCCTATGGCGTGGAAAGCGCTGCAGGGGACCATTATGAGGGTTTCCGGTTTCAGCCAGATTGTGTTATCGATGAGGGCAAGTTATTCCATTACCTCAACGCTTGCCGATTAACACCGGACCATCCAACATTACGGTCCATCATTCACGATACCGTGCGTGTGGATACGCAGCTTGCCGAAACATTGCAGTCGTTACGGCTTGCCAACTCTCTGACTCAGGCAAGCCAGGAGTTGGGGATCAGCGTTCGTACTCTGGAACGACTGGTGAAGAACAAAACCGGCAAGAACCCGTTATTCTGGCTTCGTCTATTACGGATGAGAAGAACTGCATCAGTGCTAACTGCCTGCGATCGTGTCTCCCTGACAGAAATCGCACTGAACGGTGGCTATTGTGATCAATCGCACATGAACAGGGAGTTCCAACACTGGCTAGGGATCACGCCTGCTGCATTCCGTATCAGTCCCCATTGGCAACAGGCGTTTGGTGAAGGCTACGATTAAGCCATTGCAGAACAAATCTCGACGAGGTTATGCTCTGGATCTGCCACGTAGCATATCGTTTGCCCCCAGGGCATGTGCTGAATATCTTCCACCAGTACCGCACCGGCAGCCAACGCTGTTTTCAGCGCTTTCGGCACATCGTCGGTAGTGAAGGCAATTTCAAACACCGGATGATGATAATCACTTTTAGCGCTCTTTTTGCCCTGCCCAGCCAGCAACTCTCTTGAGCAAAATGACAGCCGCGTGGCACCGGTAGCCAATTCTCCCCAGTCCCCGCTTTCATGCAAACAATGGATCTCAAAGCCAAAGGCTCGATGATAGAAATCCATCGTTTTCTGCACGTTATCAACATATAAAATCGTATAGGCAAATTGCATTGCAGGCGCTCCATTCAGTGGTCAGTGGCGGTAGTTTCACAAATCCGCCTTCCCGCGTATTGGATAAATACGACAGACGAGTTAACGAGTGTGGCCATCATCGTCAAACCGCAACGCTATTCCCCCGCACCATAAAAAAAGGGGATTACCATGACGGTAACCCCCTTATAACTATTAACTTTTGGATGCAGCGTTAGTTAACGCGGTTCAGACGCTCTTTGATACGAGCAGACTTACCAGTACGTTCACGCAGGTAGTACAGTTTGGCTTGACGAACGGCACCACGACGTTTAACAGTAATGCTGTCGATTACTGGGGAGTGAGTCTGGAATACACGCTCAACACCTTCGCCGTTGGAAATCTTACGAACAGTGAATGCAGAGTGCAGACCGCGGTTACGAATAGCGATAACCACGCCCTCGAATGCCTGCAGACGTTTTTTGGTACCTTCAACGACCCATACCTTCACTTCCACGGAATCACCCGGACGGAATGCAGGTACGTCTTGCTTCATCTGCTCTTGTTCAATTTGCTTAATAATGTTGCTCATAATATGTCTCTTACCCTAGGTAAACTGATATATCGGTCTCGTCGAGACAACGCTCAGACGTTCCCTTCATAGTCCTGTTACTTAGCCCGATGTTCCCGTTGGAACTCGGCCAGCAACACCTCTTGCTCGTCAGTCAGAGCTAGGCTTTCTAGAAGTTCAGGTCTTCTAAGCCAGGTACGGCCCAGCGACTGCTTTAAGCGCCAGCGACGTATCTCGGCATGGTTGCCCGACAGTAAAACTGGCGGAACCTCCATCCCTTCTAACACCTCCGGGCGGGTATAGTGCGGGCAGTCCAGCAATCCCTCAGCGAAAGAATCTTCTTCTGCCGAAGCCTGATGGCCCAGAACACCCGGTATAAAGCGGGCGACCGAATCGATCAGGGTCATTGCCGGTAGTTCACCGCCGCTGAGAACGTAATCGCCGATTGACCATTCTTCGTCAATTTCGGTTTGGATCACGCGCTCGTCTATCCCTTCGTAACGGCCACACACCAGGATCATCTTCTGGTTAGCCGCCAGTTCGCGCACACCGGTTTGATCCAGCTTGCGCCCCTGAGGTGACAGATAAATCACCTTTGCTCCCTCGCCTGCCGCTGCTTTTGCTGCATGAATAGCTTCCCGCAAGGGTTGCACCATCATCAGCATTCCCGGGCCGCCGCCATAAGGGCGATCGTCCACGGTACGATGCCGGTCGTAGGTGAAGTCACGCGGACTCCAACACTGCACGCTCAGCAGGCCATTTTTTACTGCCCGGCTAGTTACCCCGTAATCGGTGATTGCGCGAAACATCTCAGGAAACAGGCTTACGATACCAATGAACACCAGCCAATCCCCATTTTGTTATTCCACTTGCTTCGACCATTAAATCCGGAGGTCAAAAACCAGGATCCCACTCAGCCTCGATAATCTTGGCGGCGAGATCGACTTTCTTGATAACCTGCCCATGAAGAAACGGGACCAACCGCTCCTTCATACCGAATGCATCTTTCAGGTTTGCCCGCACGACCATTACGTCGTTAGAACCGGTTTCCATCATATCGATGACTTTACCCAGTTCGTATCCGGAAGTGGTGACTACCTGGCAGCCCATAAGGTCTTTCCAGTAGTAATCATCGCCTTCCAGCGGAGGCAACTGCTCGGAATCTACGACAATCTCGCAATTGGTCAGTAAATTCGCAGCATCCCGATCGTCAATGCCTTTGACCTTGATGATCAGATCCTGACTGTGGCGTTTCCAGTCTTCCAACTCGACAAACTGCCACTGACCAGAGCGCTGGATTAACCAGGGCTGATAGTCAAATATGCTTTCGGCGTTCTCGGTGGATGAAAACACTCTGAGCCAACCACGGATGCCGTAAGTAGACCCCATCTTACCGAGTACAATCGGCTGCTTAGGTGCTACCGGTTTGAGTTGCTTGCTCATTGCCACCACCGCGACAGATTAAGCTGCTTTCTTAGCGTCTTTGATCAGCGCGTGAACGCGATCAGAAACGGTAGCACCCAGACCAACCCAGTGCTCAATGCGATCCAGGTCCAGACGCAGTGCTTCAGCCTGACCAGATGCGATTGGGTTGAAGAAACCTACACGCTCGATGAAACGACCATCACGAGCATTGCGGCTGTCGGTCACTACTACTTGATAGAACGGACGCTTTTTAGCGCCGCCACGTGCCAAACGAATTGTTACCATAACATCCTCTTTAGTTAATAAAACAGCCGGGCCCCATTGAGGGACGGGGCCCGGTTGCAATATAAAAAGCCCGAAAATTTTACTCATTTTGGCGCAAAAAGCAATCTAAAGCGTAGATTGCCGGTAATTCGTTTTTGCACCATCACACTCTCGGACAGGTTTTACCGTGATCGGTAAATCGGCAAACCCGCCACAGCCTTGCTGCGGCGTGGTTTTAACGGCCTGGGAAGCCCGGCGGCATCATACCTTTCATGCCGCGCATCATCTTCGCCATTCCGCCTTTTTTCATCTTTTTCATCATGCGCTGCATATCGTCGAATTGTTTTAACAACCGATTAACATCCTGCACCTGCATGCCGGAGCCCATCGCAATACGACGTTTGCGTGACCCCTTGATAATTTCCGGCTTGGCACGCTCTTTCAGCGTCATTGAGTTAATGATCGCCTCCATGCGTACCAGCACTTTGTCATCCATCTGCGATTTGACGTTGTCTGGCAGTTGGCCAGCGCCCGGCAGTTTGCTCAGCATGCTGGCCATACCGCCCATATTACGCATCTGCTTAAGCTGGTCGAGGAAGTCGGTCAGATCGAAACCGTCGCCCTTCTTCAGCTTGCTAGCCAGTTTTTCCGCCTGTGCGCGGTCAACTTTGCTCTCGATATCTTCGATCAGCGACAGCACGTCGCCCATGCCGAGAATACGTGAGGCCACGCGATCCGGATGGAATGGCTCCAGCGCGTCGGTTTTCTCACCCACACCGAGGAATTTGATCGGTTTGCCAGTAATGTGGCGAATAGACAACGCCGCACCACCGCGCGCATCACCATCGACCTTGGTCAACACTACGCCGGTCAACGGCAGCGCTTCGTTAAAGGCCTTGGCGGTGTTGGCCGCATCCTGGCCGGTCATGGCGTCGACCACAAACAGGGTTTCCACCGGCTTGATCGCCGCATGTACCTGTTTGATTTCGTCCATCATCGCTTCATCTACGTGCAAGCGGCCCGCGGTATCGACGATCAGCACGTCGTAGAACTTCAGCTTGGCCTGTTGCAGCGCACGGTTAACGATGTCGATCGGTTTTTCTTTAACGTCTGACGGGAAGAAGTCGATGCCGACGCCTTCCGCCAGGGTTTCCAACTGCCGGATCGCCGCAGGGCGATACACGTCGGCAGAAACCACCAAGACTTTTTTCTTCTGCTTTTCTTTCAGGAACTTGCCGAGCTTGGCCACGCTGGTGGTTTTACCCGCACCTTGCAGGCCCGCCATCAGCACCACCGCCGGTGGCTGCGCCGCCAGGTTCAGCTCGGTGTTCACTTCGCCCATCGCGGCAATCAGCTCGCTCTTGACGATTTTGACGAATTCCTGGCCCGGCGTCAGGCTTTTGTTAACTTCATGCCCAACCGCGCTCTCTTTCACACGGTTGATGAAGTCACGCACGACCGGCAGCGCAACGTCCGCTTCCAGCAATGCCATACGCACTTCACGCAGGGTTTCTTTAATGTTCTCTTCGGTCAGCCGCCCGCGGCCGCTGATATTGCGCAGGGTGCGCGACAATCGATCGGTTAAATTTTCAAACATCGTCTCATGCTCAACGTAAGAGTCAGGCCGCAGTGGCGACACAATTGCGGCGATTATAACACGTTGCTACAACGATCTCTGCCTCAGCGTTGGAGATTGGTTGGAGTAGGGGCCGCTCAACGTTATACTGGCATTCCAATTAACCATGCCGATGCTAAATAACGCTATGCCAGTATTCTCTCTTGTGGCTTTGATGGCCTACCTGCTCAGCCTTGGACTGATCATTCCCAGTTTGTTGCGGAAGAATAGCGCATACCGTCGGCTGGCGCTGGTCTCGGCCGTGGTGGCGCTGGTCTGCCATGCCATTGCCCTTCAGCAGCGCATTTTTGACGTCAGCGCCGGGCAAAATCTCAGCCTGCTAAACATCGGCTCCATCGTTGGCCTGATTATCTGTTCGGTGATGACCTACGTCGCCTCCCGCGATCGCGGCTGGTTCCTGCTGCCAATCGTCTACAGCTTTGCAATGATTAACCTGGCGTTTGCCAGCTTTCTGCCTGGGGAGTTTATCACCCATCTGGAAGCCAGCCCGGAGTTGATGGTGCATATCGGCCTGGCGCTGTTCTCCTACTCCACCCTGATTATTGCCACGCTGTACGCCCTGCAACTCGCCTGGCTTGATTACCTGTTGAAACATAAAAAACTCAGTTTCAGTGCCGATATGCCGCCGCTGATGAGTATTGAGCGTAAGATGTTTCATATCACCCAGATCGGTGTGGTGCTGCTGACGCTGACGCTGTGTACCGGCCTGCTGTATATGGACAACCTGTTTAGCAAAGAGAACGTGCATAAGGCCGTGCTGTCCATCATGGCGTGGTTTGTTTATATCGTGCTGCTGTGGGGCCATTATCACGAGGGCTGGCGTGGCCGCCGCGTGGTCTGGTTCAGCTTTGCCGGCTCTTTTCTGCTTACCATGGCCTACTTCGGGAGCCGCCTGCTCCAGGAACTGATGATGGTGCGCTAAGTCTGGCCTGGCGCTCCATCGCCCCGCCGAGGCACTCTTCTCCCCCAACATAAGGAATACCGCGTTGGAGCACGTTTCGACAGAGACCCTCATTTTCATTTTGGTGATTATGGTCGTGGTCTCCGCTTATTTTTCAGCATCCGAAACCGGCATGATGACGCTCAACCGCTATCGTCTGCGCCACCTGTCCAAACAAGGCAACCGCGCCGCACGCCGGGTAGAAAAGCTGCTGCAAAAGCCTGACCGCCTGATTGGCCTGGTGCTGATTGGCAACAACCTGGTCAATATCCTGGCCTCTGCGCTGGGGACCATCGTCGGGATGCGCCTGTATGGCGATATTGGCGTGGCAATCGCCACCGGGGTGCTGACCTTTGTCGTGCTGCTGTTCGCCGAAGTGTTACCCAAAACCTTTGCCGCTCTCTATCCTGAACGAATTGCCTTCCCTAGCAGCTTCCTGCTGGCCCCGCTGCAAAAAGTCATGTTCCCACTGGTGTGGCTGCTCAATGGCATTACCACCCTGGTGCTGCGGATTTTCGGCATCCGCACCAACGTACGTATCAGCGGCGCGTTGAGCAAAGAGGAGCTGCGCACCATTGTAAACGAGTCCCAGTCGAAGATTTCGCGCCGTAATCAGGACATGCTGATTTCTGTACTGGATCTGGAGAAGGTGACGGTGGAAGACATCATGGTGCCGCGCAATGAGATCGTCGGGATTGATATCAACGACGACTGGAAATCGATCATGCGCCAGCTGACACACTCCCCACATGGCCGCATCGTGCTGTACCGCGATTCACTGGACGACTCCATCAGCATGCTGCGCGTACGCGAAGCCTACCGGCTGATGACCGAGAAAAAAGAGTTCAACAAAGAGAACCTGCTGCGGGCGGCCGATGAGATCTACTACGTGCCAGAGGGCACGCCACTCAACGTTCAACTGGTGAAATTCCAGCGTAACAAAGAGAAGGTCGGCATCGTGGTCGATGAGTATGGTGATATCCAGGGGCTGGTGACGGTTGAGGATATCCTCGAAGAAATCGTCGGCGACTTCACCACCTCAATGTCACCTACGCTGGCGGAAGAAGTCAATCCACAGAGCGATGGCTCGGTACTGATCGACGGCAGTGCCAACGTGCGTGAGCTGAACAAGGCCTTCAACTGGACGCTGCCAGCCACCGAGGCCAGAACCATCAACGGCATGCTGCTTGAAGAGCTGGAAGAGATCCCCAGCATCGGGACCAGGGTGCGCATCAGCCACTATGATATTGATATCCTCGACGTGCAGGACAATATGATCAAGCAGGTGCGCGTCACGCCGATAAAATCCTTACAGGCCAGCGTGCAGAACCACTAGATACAAGCCAAAGAAAAAGACGCTTTCGCGTCTTTTTTTCACTGCGTTTTTGCACCGAATCTAGATGTGCAACTCTTGCAGCTTATCTTTCGGCAGCGCCAGCTCTTCGTTATGGTTCACTACCACGCCGTGCTCAAGAATATGCTTGGCAATTTCCTGCGCCTCTTCCAGCGAGTGCATATGGTAGGTACCGCATTGGAACTCATTGAGTTCAGGGATCTTGCGCTGGTCAGTCACCTTCAAGACGTCAGCCATCGCGGCTTGCCAGGCATCGGCCACGCGCTGCTCTTCCGGTACGCCAATCAGGCTCATATAAAAACCAGTACGGCAGCCCATTGGCGAGATATCGATGATCTCCACGCCGTTGCCGTTCAGATGGTCTCGCATGAAGCCAGCGAACAGATGTTCCAAGGTATGGATCCCACGCTCTGGCATCACTTCCAGATTCGGGCGACAGAAACGCAGATCGAATACGGTAATGGTATCCCCATGAGGGGTTTGCATGGTTTTAGCAACGCGGACAGCCGGCGCCGCCATGCGAGTATGATCTACGGTAAAGCTATCCAGCAGTGGCATGTCATCACCTCTTGGTAAAATGAATTTATTTCGAAACTTTTTTCGTACCGATGAAACCTTTTCCAACCCTGCGGGTCTTAATCTATGAAAGACGCGCATTTGTTATCATCATCACTGTTTTCAGAGATGTGTATTTGGCCACAGTGATGTGGCCTTTTTCTTTTTCAGCCCCCGCCGTTTTCCTTCAGGAACTGTTCAAAGCTTAGCGTATCACTGGCTTCTATGTCGCGCTGGCGCTGCCACGAGGCTTGCTGCTCCTGAGCGAGTTGCTCTTCGGTCAGCAGTTCCAACGGCTCCGCAATCAGCATTTTGCGATATTTTTCCGCCAGTTCCAGGCCAACGTTACCGGTGCCTTGCGCTTTCATTTCCTTGAGGATACGGGCCGAGAACGTCAGCTCCGGATCGTCAAACGCCGCCACCAGTTGTTCACACACCTGCTGATATTGTCGATCGCCCGCCTCGCTATCCAACACTTCGGCCACGCGCTTCAGATCGCCAAACAGCGCTTTGCCGACCTTATCCAACGGTTCACGAGTATCGTTACAGCCGATGCCAATGGTTTGGCCTGGTTTACGCCCTTCCAGGATCACCCGGTTCCAGTTTTTACGAGTGCATAGCAACTCATCGCTGCTCATTTCTGGCGCATCCGCCAATACGCACCACACCAGGAACAGATCCAGGAAACGCGCCTGCACCGCATCCACACCGATTGGCGAGAATGGGTTGATGTCCAGCGAGCGCACCTCGATATATTCGATACCGCCGCGTAACAGCGCATCTGACGGTGTCTCACCGCTGTGGGTGACGCGTTTTGGCCGGATCGGGGCATAGAGTTCGTTTTCGATCTGCAACACGTTGCTGTTAAGTTGCAGATAACGATCGCCCTCTTTCACTCCCAGCTTGGCATAGTCTTCTGAAGGCGTCGCAATAGCGCGTTTCAGACCTTGCACATAGGTTTGCAGATCGTTAAAGGTAATGCCCAGATTGCTCTGCGACTTATTGGTATAGCCCAGATCGCTCAGGCGCAGCGAGGTGGCATAAGGCAAATAGCACATGCCCCGTTCATTGCGCTCAAACGGCAAATCGGTTTCCCGGCCTTTGAGGAACGAGGAACAGATGGCTGGCGATGCCCCGAACAGATATGGGATCACCCAACCAAAGCGGTAGTAGTTGCGGATCAGGCGGAAATATCCCGCAGAGATCTGCTCTTTGCCACTCTCTTCATCCTCAACGCCAGCCCACGCCTGCCAAAACTCCAGCGGCAGAGAGAAGTTGTAGTGCACCCCGGAAATGGTTTGCATCAACGCGCCGTAGCGGTTCTTCAACCCTTCACGGTACAGCGTTTTCATCCGGCCAATGTTGGAGGTGCCAAATTGCGCCAATTCGATATCCTGCTCGGCGTTGATAAAGCACGGCATGCTCAACGGCCACATGCGCTCATCACCCAGATTGCGCGCCACGTGACGATGGATATCGCGCAGGAACGTCAGCAAGTGATCGAGGTCATCATCAACCGGTGTAATAAATTCTAGCAGCGCCTCGGCAAAGTCCGTGGTGATCCAATGGTGCGTTAATGCCGCCCCCAGTTGTTCTGGATGACCCGTACTGGCAAGCGTGCCATCCGCGGTTACCCGCAGTGTTTCACGCTCAATACCGCGCCGGATCCCTTTTAATGCATGAGGGTGGGCTTCCAACCAAGAAAGCGCCTGTGATACGTCCGGGATCAAATTGACCTCCCGCTTCTAAAAACGATAGCTGTAAGCATACTGAATCCGCTCCCTAGAGAATATTGAGTTATATTCACTTGGTTAATGCCACCAGGCGATACCCTGCAGCGTAATCATCGTCAAGATGATGTAACGCAACGCTTTTCCGATACACAGAAACAGCGTAACGGCGCCCCATGGCATGCGCAGCCAGCCTGCCAACACGCACAATAAATCGCCCACAACCGGCACCCAACTGAGCAACAGCGCAGCCGGGCCAAAGCGTTGTAACCAACCAAGAGCCGTTTCCAGCCCGCGTTGTGGTTTCAACGCCGGTAACAGGCGCCCGATAATGACGTTGGTCAACCCACCCAGGGTATTTCCCAACGTTGCAGCCAGCACCAGTAAACCTGGTGAAGCGCTGCTGTTGGTCAACAACGCAACCAACACGATCTCTGAATTGCCAGGCAACAGCGTCGCACTAAGGAAGCTGCTGCCAAACAGCGACATGACCGCCAGCGTACTACTCACAGCGTGCGAACGTCTACCACGGCCATATTGGCGCTTCTGGCGGCCTGAATGCCGAAATCGGCATCTTCAAACACCACGCAGTGTTCAGGAGGTACGCCGATCAACTCCGCACAGCGCAGGAAGGTATCCGGCTCCGGCTTGTGGCGTTGAACATCATCAGCCCCGACGATGGCATCAAAGCAGTCGAGCAGCCCTAAATGACGCAGCAACATCTCCGCCATCCGGTGCTCACTGCCCGTCCCTACCGCCATGGGACGGCGGCCATGATAAGACTTCACCACCTCAATCAGCGGTAACGGACGCACCGTGTCTAATAGCATGCTTTCTACCGCGCGGGTTTTCTCGGCGGCCAGCTGATGAGGATCGAGATCGGCCTGATGTGCGGCAATCACCGCCTGAGCAATGCGCCAGGTAGGTGAGCCGTTCAGCCCTGTCATGGCGGCCGCATCAAACTTCATTCCGTAACGTGCCAACACCTCGTGCCACGCCTTGAGATGCGTCGGCTCGGTGTCCAGAATGGTACCGTCCATGTCGAAGATCAGACCCTGATAGCGATCGTACATCGTGACTCCATGACCATTGAGCAAAGAAAGCTACTTTAGCGTAAAGCCGGAAGGTTGTCGCTGCCAGAGCATGACGGAAAATGCGGTGTAGAAGAGAGCTTATAAGAAGCAAAGACGGAAGTTGGAAAGCAGAAAACGAAAAACCCGCCGAAGCGGGTTTCTCTATAAAATGGTGCATCCAGGAGGACTATTCAGCGCAATCCTGCGCTTCGCCCGTTGGGCCGTTGGGCCGTTGCAGTGCAACATTATCCTCCCTAGTGCTACCTTCCATATTGTCTCTATCTACAAATTAGCGTTTGCGATAAGTACATTATAATATGGTGCATCCAGGAGGATTCGAACCTCCGACCGCTCGGTTCGTAGCCGAGTACTCTATCCAGCTGAGCTATGGATGCAGTTTTATTTTTTAGCGATGGGTTTCGTTCCGTGAAACTTCACTTGAAGAATGGTGCATCCAGGAGGATTCGAACCTCCGACCGCTCGGTTCGTAGCCGAGTACTCTATCCAGCTGAGCTATGGATGCACAGGAATTCTTTTTTGATACCGTATGGTATGTCGTTACTACCCCACCATACTGCAAAATATGGTGCATCCAGGAGGATTCGAACCTCCGACCGCTCGGTTCGTAGCCGAGTACTCTATCCAGCTGAGCTATGGATGCAAATGGCGGTGAGGCGGGGATTCGAACCCCGGATGCAGCTTTTGACCGCATACTCCCTTAGCAGGGGAGCGCCTTCAGCCTCTCGGCCACCTCACCAGTACGCTTCTTGCGAATCGTGCCTAACTTGCTTTAGAGAAGCTCATCGGCACTGCGTGGCGCACATATTACTTTCGTGGGTTTATAAGTCAAACAATTTTTCCCAACTCTTGCGCGTTTGCACAAATCACAGGCAACATGGGTGATTTCGCGGCAAAAAGAGTGCTTTATCAACAAGAAAATGCCGTGCTACCGCGGATAAGAGTTTGATCGCAGGAGAAAGATTATTGGCAAAAAAGTGGGGGAGATGACAACAAGTGTGAAAAGAAGGAGGAAAGCGGGTCAAGAAAAGCAAGAAGCGTCTCGTTATAAAACGAGACGCTACTTAGAAATCAGTAAGTCGTCTGTTGAGACTTCTCGGCCTGGATGCGCTGGTAGATTTCTTCGCGGTGAACAGACACCTCTTTGGGGGCATTCACACCAATACGAACTTGGTTGCCTTTAACCCCTAGCACTGTGACCGTAACCTCATCGCCAATCATGAGGGTTTCACCAACTCGACGAGTCAGAATTAACATTCTTTGCTCCTTGAAAGATTAAAAGAGTCGGGTCTCTCAGTTTCCCCGCCATTATCCATTATATGCAGTGAAAACGTAAGTCAAGAACCCACAATAAATGTAAGCAGACTTGGTGTCACTCCAGATTAAGAATAAGTTTAGCCGACCTGGAAAACTTTGTTCCCGCAATTGTCACTACATTGTGTTAGCACAGTCTAAAAACGCCATAAGCCACAGTGGCTTACGGCGTCAGTAACGCGCCTATTTATTTATATTCACAGTTTCGCGGCCACCCAGGCCTCTACGCTGTTTAATGCCGCAGGCAAGGCGCTGGCATCACTGCCCCCAGCCATTGCCATATCAGGGCGTCCACCGCCCTTGCCGCCAACCTGCTGTGCGATGTTGCCGATCAGCTCGCCGGCCTTAACCCGGTCGGTCAGATCTTTGGTAACACCCGCAATCAGGCTGACTTTGCCTTCTTCCACCGTGGCCAACACGATGATCGCAGAACCCAGCTGATTTTTAAGATCGTCAACCATGGTACGCATGATCTTCGGCTCTACGTTATCCAACTGACTGACCAACAGCTTCACGCCATTGACCAGTTTGGCTTGACTCGACAGTGAAGCACTTTCCTGCGCAGCTTGCTGGTCTTTCAGCTGTTGCAGTTCTTTTTCCAGCGCACGAGTGCGATCGAGCACCGCACGCACCTTATCACTCAGGTTATTGCTGTCACCCTTCACCAGGTGAGCAACATCCTGTAACAAGTCACTCTGTTGATGCAAGGTCGCTATCGCCCCTTCACCCGTCACAGCTTCAATACGACGGATACCGGCTGCGGTACCAGACTCACTTTGGATGCGGAACAGGCCGATGTCACCGGTACGGTTGGCATGCGTACCGCCACACAGTTCGGTAGAGAAATCGCCCATAGTCAAAACACGCACGTGGTCATCGTACTTCTCGCCAAACAGTGCCATCGCGCCCTTCTCTTTGGCATCATCCAACGCCATCACTTCGGTCTGCACCGACAGGTTACGACGGATCTGCTGGTTAACCAAATCTTCTACCGCGCGGATTTGTTCTGGTTTCATCGCTTCGGAGTGCGAGAAGTCAAAACGCAGGTACTTGTCGTTAACCAACGAGCCTTTTTGCGCTACGTGCTCCCCCAGGATCTGGCGCAATGCCGCATGCAACAGGTGAGTAGCGGAGTGGTTCAGGCGGATACGGTTACGGCGTTCGCTGTCGATCACCGCATCAACGCGGTCATTCAGCTTCAGCGAACCGCTAGCCAGCTTGCCCAGGTGACCGATAGCCTGGCCATATTTCTGCGCATCGCTCACTACGAATTCACTACCGGCCGCTTTCAGCACGCCTTTATCGCCAACCTGGCCACCCGATTCGCCATAGAATGGCGTTTCGTCCAACACCACCACGGCCTCTTCACCCGCATGGATCTCATCCACCGGCTGACCATCACGGAACAGAGCGGTCACTTTCGCCTGTTGCTCTTCGCGATCGTAACCATTGAACTGGCTTGCGCCGTCAACACGGATCAGGCTGTTGTAGTCCGCGCCAAAACCGCTGGACTCACGCGCACGGCGGCGTTGAGCCTCCATCGCCAGCTCAAAGCCTTGCTCATCAACCTTAAGGCCACGCTCACGGCAGACGTCGGCGGTCAGATCCACCGGGAAACCGTAGGTATCATACAAACGGAATGCCGTTTCGCCATCCAGGGTATCGCCCTGCAGCTTGGCCAGTTCGTCATCCAGCAGCGCCAAACCGCGCTCCAGCGTACGAGCAAACTGTTCTTCTTCGGATTTCAGTACCTGCTCAACCTGTGCCTGCTGACGTTTCAGTTCTTCGGCAGCCGGGCCCATCACTTCGATCAACGGAGCAACCAGCTTGTAGAAGAAGGTATCCTTCGCGCCCAACATGTTGCCATGACGGATCGCGCGGCGAATGATACGGCGCAGCACGTAGCCACGGTTTTCATTCGACGGGATCACACCATCGGCGATCAGGAAAGCACAAGAACGGATATGGTCCGCAATCACGCGCAGCGACTTGTTACCCATATCGGTTGCGCCGGTCAGTTTAGCGACGGCGGCAATCAGGGTGGTGAACAGATCGATTTCGTAGTTGGAATTGACATGTTGCAGCACCGCAGCGATACGCTCGAGGCCCATACCGGTATCCACCGAAGGCTTCGGCAACGGCAGCATGGTGCCATCAGACTGGCGGTTGAACTGCATGAACACGATGTTCCAGATCTCGATATAGCGATCGCCATCTTCTTCCGGGCTACCCGGAGGGCCACCCCAGATATGGTCACCGTGATCGAAGAAGATCTCGGTGCACGGGCCGCATGGGCCGGTGTCGCCCATCTGCCAGAAGTTATCGGAAGCAAAGGCCGCGCCTTTGTTATCGCCGATGCGGATGATACGTTCCGCAGGCACGCCAATCTGCTTCTGCCAGATGTCGAAAGCTTCGTCATCGGTTTCATAGACGGTGACCCACAGCTTTTCTTTCGGTAGGTTGAACCAGTTTTCACCGGTCAGTAGTTCCCACGCGTAGCTGATGGCATCGTGCTTGAAATAGTCACCGAAGCTAAAGTTGCCCAACATTTCAAAGAAAGTATGGTGACGGGCGGTATAGCCGACGTTTTCCAGGTCGTTGTGCTTGCCACCGGCACGCACGCAACGTTGTGAAGTGGTGGCACGCGAGTAGGCGCGCTTGTCCAGCCCCAGGAAAACGTCTTTAAATTGGTTCATGCCGGCATTGGTAAACAGCAATGTCGGATCATTGTTAGGTACCAGGGAGCTGCTTGCTACAACCTGGTGGCCTTTACTATGAAAGAAATCGAGAAACGCTTGACGGATCTCAGCGGTGCTCTTGCTCATAATTTTCCCGGAAAGACTAGAATAACGATGCGTGAAAGAGGCTCGACATCCTGACGATATCCTCTGGCTCACGAACTAAATGTGGGGATAAGATAAATTTTCTTCGGGGGGAAGTAAAACGCCGTGTGCATTCATTGCTCAAAATCACGGTAAATCGACTGAATTTCTTCCTGGAAGAAGCCGCGATAGAGCAGATAGCGCAACACCTTGGCTTTCTCTTTCCATTCTACCGGTAACGGATCGCCAAATTTGCGCAGCGCGATCTCCCTGGCTTGCTCACACCAGTCGATTTCGCATTCTGCCAAGGCATCCTGCACCATCTCTTTATCCACGCCCTTTTGCATCAGTTCTGAGCGAATGCGTTGCGCGCCATATCCCTTGCGGCTGCGGCTGGCGATAAAGCTATTGGCGAAACGCCGATCGTCCAGCCAGTTATGCTGGTAGCAATAGCTAATCACCTGTTCAATGATTGCGGGATCGACGGGTTCTTCGGGGGGAGTTGTAGGGGATTTGCTACCGAATCTGGCGTTCGCCATAAATGGCGGCGCCGCAAGTTTGCGGCGCAGTTCGGCTTCACTATGATCGCGTTGTGACAATAGCCGCATCGCACGGCTAATCAACGTATTTTGCTGATTACCAACAGATTGGGAACCTACATCATTCATATCTGCAAGCCTTGGTGATCGGTATACGCCCTAAGGGGCGTATACCCACCGGCAAAGATTAAAACTCTTCGCTGGTTTCTGCTTCGTTGTCATCGGCCTTCTCGGCACTGGCAGCAGCCGGTTCACCATTGCTGTGCAGCAACAGGTCACGCAGTTTTTTATCCAGTTCCGCAGCAATGGCCGGGTTTTCTTTCAGGAAGTTACAGGCATTGGACTTACCCTGACCAATCTTCTCACCGTTGTAGCTGTACCAGGCACCGGCCTTCTCGATCATCTTGTGTTTCACACCCAGATCGACCAATTCGCCACGGCTGTTGATCCCTTCGCCATACAGGATCTGGAACTCTGCCTGTTTGAACGGCGCAGCGATTTTGTTCTTCACCACTTTCACGCGGGTTTCGCTGCCGATAACTTCATCACCTTCTTTGATCGCACCGATACGGCGGATATCCAGACGGACAGAAGCGTAGAACTTCAGGGCGTTACCCCCGGTGGTGGTTTCCGGGTTACCGAACATCACGCCAATTTTCATACGGATCTGGTTGATGAAGATCAGCAAGGTGTTGGCGTTCTTCAGGTTACCGGCCAATTTACGCATGGCCTGGCTCATCATTCGTGCCGCCAGCCCCATATGTGAGTCACCGATTTCACCTTCGATTTCCGCCTTCGGCGTCAGCGCCGCTACGGAGTCGACGATGATGACGTCAACCGCGCCGGAACGGGTCAGCGCATCACAGATTTCCAGCGCCTGCTCACCGGTATCCGGCTGAGAACACAGCAGATTGTCGATATCCACGCCCAGTTTCTTGGCGTAGATAGGATCCAGCGCATGTTCGGCATCGATAAACGCACAGGTTTTACCTTCGCGCTGCGCAGCGGCAATAACTTGCAGAGTCAGGGTGGTTTTACCGGAGGATTCCGGGCCATAAATCTCGACGATACGGCCCATTGGCAAGCCGCCTGCGCCCAGTGCGATATCGAGTGACAGCGAGCCGGTGGAGATCGTTTCTACGTCCATGGAGCGGTCTTCACCCAGACGCATGATGGAGCCTTTGCCGAACTGTTTCTCAATCTGGCCCAGTGCTGCAGCTAACGCCTTTTGCTTGTTCTCATCAATAGCCATTTTTGCTCCTTCGTTGCGCAATGTCAGAGTGACTCACATTGCCGCTGAATGTATGTTGTGCAGGAAATTGTCGCTAATTATACTGTATGGTCATACAGTATCAAGCCTAATTTTACAAAAATTCATCAAGCGCCGTTTGCAGCGCATAAAGGGTTGCCTGCAGGCGCACCGCATCGCGATCGCCGGTAAATTGCATTTTGCGTGCCAGCACCCGGCCGGAACGTTCGGCAAAACCAAACCAGACGGTACCTACCGGTTTTTCCACACTGCCACCGTCTGGGCCAGCAATGCCGCTGACCGAAAGCGCCAGATCGGCCTTGGCTGCGTGCATCGCGCCCTGCGCCATCTCGCGCACCACTTCCTCACTGACCGCGCCATGAGCCTGCAAGGTCGCTTCCGCCACCCCTAGCAGTTCATGCTTTGCCGCGTTGCTGTACGTGACAAAGCCGCGATCGAAATAGGCCGAGCTGCCGGCGATATCGGTGATTGCCTTGGCAATACCGCCGCCCGTACAGGACTCTGCGCAGCTGATCCAACGCCCATCGGCCTTTAGCCTTTGCCCGACGGCAATACTGAGCTCACGCAACCGCTTCTCACTCATGGCCTCTCCTTTTAATCAATCAAGGTATATGCGCCTGATGGTAGCATTTATCAAGCCTCTACGGCATTTTACCGGCCGAAATGCCAAGCGCTTCGCAGTGCTGCGGTTTTAAGCCGTTGTACTAACTGCTAGTATCGGGGATACGTCCAGCTTGTTGCGGCAAACCCGTTTGCCTCAATCTTCGACTAAAACAGGAAGGCCGAGTGAAAAAAACGTTAGGTGTATTCTTTCCGCTGTATACCACCACCCTGCTGATGCTGCTGGGTTCCGGGTTACTGACCACCTACATTTCCCTGCGGTTAACCTCCATCAACGTCAGTGGCGCCCTGATCGGGGCCATTATCGCCGCCAACTACATCGGCCTGGTGATCGGCGGCAAGGTCGGCCACTTTCTGATTGCCCGCGTAGGGCATATCCGCGCCTATGTCTCCTGCGCCGGGATCATTACCGCTGCGGTGCTGGGCCACGGCCTGACGGAATACATCCCGGTTTGGGTGGTGCTGCGGCTGATTATCGGCCTGTGTATGATGTGCCAGTACATGGTGCTGGAGAGCTGGCTGAACGATCAGTCCGAATCCAATCAGCGCGGCATGGTATTCGGCTTTTATATGGCGGCCTCCTACCTTGGCATGTCGCTGGGGCAGATCGTATTGATGCTGCAAGCCAACCTTGGCATCAGCACATTGCTGCTCATCGCGCTGTGTTTTTCCCTCTGCCTGGTGCCGATCGCCCTGACAACCCGCACTAATGCCCGGCATATGTCGCCCGCTCCCATGGAACTGCGCTATTTTGTGCACGCTATCCCTAAAGTGTTGGCCACCACGCTGGTGATCGGCATGGTGGTAGGCTCCTTCTATGGGCTGGCACCGGTATATGCCAGCCAGCAGGCATTAACCACTCAGCAAACCGGCCTGTTTATGGCCATTGCTATCTTTGCCGGGCTGGTGGCACAGTTTCCGCTGAGCTGGTTGTCAGACCGTTACAACCGCACGCTGCTGATGCGCGTTAACGCACTACTGCTGGTGATTGCCGCCTTACCGCTGGCCCTATTGCCTCATATCGATTTCCCGGTATTACTGATCGTCGGCTTCATGGTCAGCATGTTGCAGTTCACCCTGTATCCACTGGCGGTAGCGCTGGCCAACGACATGATTGAGCCAGAACGCCGCGTCTCCCTGGCCGCCTGTCTGCTCATGGCGTTTGGCGTGGGAGCCAGCATCGGGCCGCTGGCCGTCGGTGCGCTGATCCAGCCTTTGGGTGGGAATATCCTGTACGTGTTTTTCGCACTGTGTGGTCTGTTGATTATGGCCTGCAGCAGAACGGTGAAACAGGATGAGTCGCAGTTTGTACAGGATGCGCCAGTGCCCCATATCGCCATGCCAGACAGCCTCTCCAGTTCCCCACTTTCCCCGGCATTAAATCCGACGTTCGATGAGCAGACCATTCAAGATACAATGCCCGCGCCGGAGGCCGCTCCCGATCCGCTAGCAGAAGCTCCGTTGGCGGAACCGCTGCCGGAAGAAGAGCCTGCCCATCCTCAAGGTGCAGACCCCGAAGAAGACACCGGTCTGAAAAAAGCCTACACCATGCTATAGGTCAGCCAGGCGTGGTCCGCCACGCCCCACCCTATAACATGAAGGTTTTCTTATGCGGCCCCATAAAATCAGTAGCATAACTTATAAATAAATAATCTTTACTTCACAGTTTCAAAAAATACCCCTTTATTATTCCGCAGATAAGTGCCAATAAAACCCTCAATAACCGTTAGTTTTGTCATGTAATGGCCTTATTTATCCCTCTCGGTAGCACCAACTTTAAAATAAGTACAACCCTCGAAATAAAAAAGTTAACCAATTGATTTTGTATAATTTTATTTTTATTCATCGATAGGGTAACAGGTAAGTAAAATGCAGTTTATCTTAAAAAAAATAAAGTGACCGGGTAGTTTTAGAAACCATTAATTTCATATGGATACTAATCCACCCTGGCAGATAAGAATTTTTATCAATAACAAGCAGGCACAATAATCATTGCCACCTATGGCATTTTTATCAAAGCTCGCTTATACCTTACCTCACAGATAAGTTAGGAAACTTAATCATAAAACCCTTTCAGGGATGAGTTTATAGTTAACTTTGTATTAATTAGTCATCAAAACACCAGGTTAAATTTAGCTCTAGGGCCCCCCCTTGGGCATTCCAGCGCGCCTACAAAAGTCACACCCGCGGCTTTGGCGCGCTATGCAAATTAACTTTGGCGTTCAGAGGCTAACCACATGGCACAATCCAATTTTACCCTTGGGGCTGTTGATATTATTGCTCGTCACGGCGGTGCAAAAATCGCAGACGTCACAACCGGTACCCGTTCCGTAAGCCTGACGCAAAGCAGCATTGTGCGGATCCATGGCACTCAGGCTTTGGTGAGCAGCTATGAACGCCAAGGTAACGATCTGATCGTGCACATGAAAGATGGCACAACGGTGCGTTATCAAAGCTTCTTTGAACTGGACGCCGACGGCAAACACAGCGAATTGGTGTTTGATGATGGCAATGGTGCCATTCAGCACGCGATATTCCCGGCAACCGCCGCTACCGCCGAACCCATGCTGATCACACCGCAGTTTGAATCACTGTCTGACGTTTCGCCTCTGCTGATTAACAATCATGAATTGTCCAACGGTGCCATTGCCGCCATTCTGGCTGGCCTGGCGCTTGGGGCTGGCGTCGCCATCGCTACCGGGACGGGGAAGAACGACCACCGCAATGACGAACCGTCCGTACCGCCAGAACAACCTACCCTGACCGTCGGAAAACTGGGTCAGGACAACGTTCTGAACGCCAGTGAAGTTAAAATTGCCCAGTTGCTGAGTGGCCTGACCACCGGCGTTGCTGCGGGCGCGACCATCACGCTGACGCTCAACGGTAAAAGTTACACTACTACCGTCGGGGCCGATGGCAAGTGGAGCTTTGATTTCAGCTCTACAGCGCTTGCTGGCCTGAAAGACGGCAATTATCAACTGACGGTTAAAGTGACTAACCAGGATGGGATCAGCGTCGAAAAAA
This sequence comes from Serratia sp. 14-2641, assembly GCF_001692375.1. Taxonomy (NCBI): domain Bacteria; kingdom Pseudomonadati; phylum Pseudomonadota; class Gammaproteobacteria; order Enterobacterales; family Yersiniaceae; genus Serratia; species Serratia sp. 14-2641. The sequence continues at coordinate 34,702 of NZ_LXKR01000101.1, forward strand.
CGATCAGCGTACTGGTCGATACCACCCCGCCTGTCTTAACCGTCAACAAACTAACCGGCGATGACCATCTGACCGGTGCCGAGTTAAAAGCGGCACAGGCGCTGAGCGGTACCGGCGAAGCCGGGCTGACAATAACCATTACCCTGAACGGAAAAACCTACACCACGACAGTGGGTAGCAATGGCAAGTGGAGCCTGCAACTGCCTGCGGCAGATCTGGCTTTGCTGAAAAACGGTAACTACGAGTTAATCGTGACCTCCGTCGATAAAGCGGGCAACCAAACCACGGTCGATCATCAGATCTCGGTTGATACCACCGTAGTTAATCCTACCCCTCAGATCACGATTAGCGCCCTGACCGGCGATAACGTGATCAACGCCAACGAAGCGAAAAGCACCCAAACGCTGAGCGGCCATACGCAAAATGTCGAAGCGGGGCAAACCGTTACCATCACCTTGAACGGCAAAACCTATAGCGCCGTGGTTCAAGGCGATGGCAGTTGGTCGCTTTCACTGCCTGCCGCCGATCTGGCCGCGCTGGCCAATGGTTCGATCACGCTCAATGCCACCGTCACCGACAAAGCAGGCCAAAGCGCCAATGCGCATGAGAACATCACCGTCGATTTGACCGCCCCCGTTCTGACCGTCAACAAACTGGCCGGAGACGATGTACTCAACGCCGCCGAGGCGCAAACATCACAGACCCTGAGCGGCACCAGCAATCCAGGCCAGAGCATTGTCGTTACCCTGAATGGTAAAACCTACACCGCAGTTACTGGCGCGGATGGCAAGTGGAGCCTGGTACTGCCTGCCGCAGATCTGCAGGCGTTGGCCCAAGGGGATAATCCCCTCACCGTGACGGCCACCGACAGCGCAGGTAACAGCACCACCGTGACGGAGCACTTGCAGGTAGATACCGTGCCACCGGTGCTGACGCTGGATAAATTTACCGGCGATGATGTCGTCACCGCCGACGAGCAAAAATCCGCGCAAAATATTACTGGCACCGCCTCCGTCAGCGAAGCCGGGCTAGTGGTCAGCGTGTCATTCAATGGCAAAACCTATACCGGGATCGTAGGCGCAGATGGCAAATGGAGCATCAGCGTGCCTGCCGCAGATATGGCCGCCCTGACCAACGGCAGCTATGAGATGGTCGCCACGCTTAGCGATCAGGCTGGCAATACGACAACCACTGCGCCGCAGCTTATCACCGTAGATAACCAACTCTCGGCCATCAATATCGGCATTGTCTCTTCCGACGATAAGCTCAACGCCGTCGAAGCCGGGCTTCCTCTTGCCATCAGCGGCACCACGGCCAACGTCGCCACCGGGGCTACCGTTACCGTCACGCTCAATGGCAAAACCTATACCGCTCTGGTATTGGCCGACGGCAGTTGGACATTGCAGGTGCCTAGCGCCGATCTGCAACTGCTGGCCGAAGGCAACAACACCATTTCTGCCAGCGTGACAGGCAACGATGGTTCTACCGTAACCACCACGCACAATCTGGACGTTTACACTCATGATTTGCCTGCGGTGACACTGGACACGCCGTTTGGTGATGGCATCCTGAATGGCGCAGAGGCGGGTCAGCCACAGACGCTTACCGGCACCACCGGCATCACCAGCCCGGGGCAAACGGTCACCGTGACTCTGGGCGGTAAAACCTACACCGGCACCGTGGATGGCAGCGGCCATTGGAGCGTCACCCTTCCTGCCGCCGATCTGCAAGCGCTGCCAGATGGCACGCCAGCCTTGACCGTGACGGTCACCGATGCGGCGGGCAACAGCAATACGCTGAACACCACCGTCACCGTCGATGAGACCGCGCCAACCCTCACCATCAATACCATCGCGGGCGACGATATCCTCAACGCTGCCGAGGTGCAGGTGGCGCAGACCGTGTCCGGCACCGCGTCCGTTGCCGATGCGGGCCGCACCGTCACCCTGACCTTGAACGGCAAGACTTACACCGCCGTAGTGCAACCGGATGGATCGTGGAGCACCAGCCTGCCCGCCGCCGATCTGCAAGCGCTCAGCGATGGCAGCCACAACCTGGTCGCCACCCTCACCGATGCCGCAGGCAACAGCACCAGCGTCACCCACGGCGTCAGCGTCGATGCCGACCCGGCCAACCTGCCAACCGTCAGCATCGGCGTGTTTGCCGGTAACGACATTATCGATGGCGCCGAAGTGAAAACCGCCCAGACCCTGTCTGGCACCACTGCCCATGTGGAAGCAGGCCAGACCGTCACCCTCACCCTGAACGGTAAAACCTACACCGCTACCGTGCTGGCAGACGGCTCCTGGAGTACCAGCGTACCCGCAGCCGATCTGGCGCTGCTGGCCAACGGCCAGACCACCATTACCGCCACCGTCAGCGACAGCGCCGGTAACCCGGCCAACGCCAGCCATGACGTGACCGTCGACACCAGCCTGAGCGGGCTGTCTATCGCCGTCATTGCCGGTGACGACAAACTCAGCCTGGCGGAAAGCCAGCTGCCGCTGGCCATCAACGGCAGCAGCGCCAACCTGGCCGTCGGGACTACGGTTACCGTGACCTTGAACGGTAAAACCTACACCGGCACCACGCTGGCAGACGGCTCGTGGAGCGTCACCGTGCCTGCCGCCGACCTGGCCTTGCTGGCCGATGGTAACGCCTCCGTGACCGTGAGCGCCGTCGATCAGGCCGGTAATCCGGTCAGCGATAGCCATAATCTGGGCGTGTTTATCCATGGCCTGCCGGACGTGACCCTGAACACGCCGTTTGGCGATGGCATCCTGAATGGCGCAGAGGCGGGTCAGTCACAGACGCTTACCGGCACCACCGGCATCACCAGCCCGGGGCAAACGGTCACCGTGACTCTGGGCGGCAAAACCTATACCGGCACCGTGGATGCCAACGGCAACTGGAGCGTCACGCTGCCAAGCGCCGACCTGCAAGCGTTGCCAGACGGCACACCGGCCTTGACCGTCACGGTCACCGATGCGGCGGGCAACAGCAATACGCTGAACACCACCGTCACCGTCGATGAGACCGCGCCAACGCTCACCGTGGGCCTGATTGCTGGCGATGATGTGCTGAACGCCGCCGAAGTGCTGGTGGCGCAAACCGTGTCCGGCACCGCCTCGGTCGCCGATGCGGGCCGCACCGTGACCCTGACCTTGAACGGCAAGACTTACACCGCCGTAGTACAACCGGATGGATCGTGGAGCACCAGCCTGCCCGCCGCCGATCTGCAAGCGCTCAGCGATGGCAGCCATAACCTGGTCGCCACCCTCACCGATACTGCGGGTAACAGCACCAGCGTGACTCACAGCATCAACGTCGATGCCAACCCGGCCAATCTGCCGACCATCAGCATCGGCGTGTTTGCCGGTAACGACATTATCGATGGCGCCGAAGTGAAAACCGCCCAGACCCTGTCTGGCACCACTGCCCATGTGGAAGCAGGCCAGACCGTCACCCTCACGCTGAACGGCAAAACCTACACCGCTACCGTGCTGGCAGACGGTTCCTGGAGCACCAGCGTACCGGCTGCGGATCTGGCACTGCTGGCCAACGGCCAGACCACCATTACCGCCACCGTCAGCGACAGTGCCGGGAACCCGGCCAGTGGCAGCCATGACGTGACCATCGATACCGACCTCAGCGGGCTGTCTATCGCCGTGATTGCCGGTGACGACAAACTCAGCCTGGCGGAAAGCCAGCTGCCGCTGGCCATTAACGGCAGCAGCGCCAACCTGGCCGTCGGGACTACGGTTACCGTCACCCTGAACGGTAAAACCTACACCGGCACCACGCTGGCAGACGGCTCCTGGAGCGTCTCCGTGCCTGCCGCCGACCTGGCGTTGCTGGCCGATGGCACCACCACCGTGACCGTCACCGCCGTCGATCAGGCCGGTAACCTGGTCAGCGACAGCCACAACCTGGGCGTATTTATCCATGGTCTGCCGGACGTGACCCTGAACACGCCGTTTGGCGATGGCATCCTGAACGGTGCAGAAGCGGGCCAGCCGCAGACCCTCACGGGGTCCACCGGCATCACCACGCCTGGGCAGAGCGTTACCGTCACCCTGGGTGGTAAAACCTACACCGGCACCGTGGATGCCAACGGCAACTGGAGCGTCACGCTGCCAAGCGCCGATCTGCAAGCGCTGCCGGACGGCACGCCAGCCTTGACCGTGACGGTCACCGATGCGGCGGGCAACAGCAACACGCTGAACACCACCGTCACCGTCGATGAGACCGCGCCAACCCTCACCGTTAACGTGGTGGCCGGGGATGATGTGCTGAATGCCGCCGAAGTGCTGGTGGCGCAAACCGTGTCCGGCACCGCCTCGGTAGCGGATGCGGGCCGCACCGTGACCCTGACCTTGAACGGCAAGACTTACACCGCCGTAGTGCAACCGGATGGTTCGTGGAGTGCGTCATTGCCCGCCGCCGATCTACAAGCACTCAGCGATGGCAGCCATAACCTGGTCGCTACCCTCACCGATGCCGCGGGGAACAGCACCAGCACTACCCATGTCCTCGGTGTGGATGCCAACCCGGCCAACCTGCCAACCGTCAGCATCGGCGTGTTTGCCGGTAACGACATTGTCGATGGCGCCGAAGTGAAAACCGCCCAGACCCTGTCCGGTACCACCACCCACGTGGAAGCCGGGCAGACCGTCACCCTCACGCTGAACGGTAAAACCTATACGGCGACCGTCTTGGCAGACGGCTCCTGGAGCACCAACGTGCCCGCAGCCGATTTGGCACTGTTGGCCAACGGCCAGACCACCATTACCGCCACCGTCAGCGACAGTGCCGGGAACCCAGCCAGCGCCAGCCATGACGTGACCGTCGATACCGACCTCAGCGGCCTGTCTATCGCCGTCATCGCTGGTGATGACAAACTCAGCCTGGCGGAAAGCTTGCTGCCGTTGGCCATCAGCGGTAGCAGCACTAACCTGGCCGTGGGGGCTACGGTTACCGTCACCCTGAACGGTAAAACCTACACCGGCACCACGCTGGCAGACGGCTCCTGGAGCGTCTCCGTGCCTGCCGCCGACCTGGCGTTGCTGGCCGATGGCACCACCACCGTGACCGTCACCGCCGTCGATCAGGCCGGTAATCCGGTCAGCGGCAGCCACGATCTGAATGTGTTTATCCATAGCCTGCCAACCGCCACCCTGAACACGCCGTTTGGCGATGGCATCCTGAACGGTGCAGAAGCGGGCCAGCCTCAGACACTCACGGGGTCCACCGGCATCACCACGCCTGGGCAGACCGTCACGGTTACCCTGGGCGGCAAAACCTATACCGGCACCGTGGATGCCAGCGGTAACTGGAGCGCCACCGTTCCTGCCACCGATCTGCAAGCGCTGCCGGACGGCACACCAACCTTGTCAGTGACCGTCACAGATGCCGCCGGTAACAGCAACACGTTGAATACCACCGTCACCGTTGATGAAACCGCACCAACCCTCACCGTTAATGTGGTGGCCGGGGATGATGTGTTGAATGCCGCCGAAGTGTTGGTGCCACAGACCGTGTCCGGCACCGCCTCGATTGGTGATGCAGGCCGCACCGTGACCCTGACCTTGAACGGCAAGACTTACACTGCGGTGGTGCAACCGGATGGTTCATGGAGCACCAGCGTGCCCGCTGCCGATCTGCAAGCGCTCAGCGATGGCAGCCATAACCTGGTCGCTACCCTCACCGATGCCGCAGGGAACAGCACCAGCACTACCCATGTCCTCGGTGTGGATGCCAACCCGGCCAACCTGCCGACGCTCAGCATCAACGTGTTCGCCGGTAACGACATTGTCGACGGCGCCGAAGTGAAAACCGCTCAGACCCTGACCGGTACCACCACCCACGTGGAAGCAGGCCAGACCGTCACCCTCACCCTGAACGGCAAAACCTACACCGCCACCGTGCTGGCAGACGGCTCCTGGAGCACCAGCGTACCCGCAGCCGACCTGGCACTGTTGGCCAACGGCCAGACCACCATTACCGCCACCGTCAGCGACAGCGCCGGTAACCCGGCCAACGCCAGCCATGACGTGACCGTCGATACCAACCTCAGTGGGCTGTCCATCTCCGTGATCGCAGGGGATGACAAACTGAATCTGGCCGAAAGTCTGCAACCGCTGACGATCTCCGGCGACAGCGCCAATCTGCCGCTCGGTGCCATCGTTACCGTGACGCTGAATGGCAAGATTTACATCGGCCTGACCCTGCCAGACGGCTCATGGAGCGTTCAGGTCCCGGCCGCCGATTTGGCACTGCTGGCCGATGGCACCGCCACCGTCAGCGTCAGCGCCGTCGATCAGGGCGGCAACCTGGTCAGCAACAGCCACAACCTGGGCGTGTTTATCCACACGCTGCCGGACGCCACGCTGAACACGCCGTTTGGTGATGGCATCCTGAATGGCGCAGAGGCAGGTCAGCCACAGACCCTCACGGGGTCCACCGGCATCACCACGCCGGGGCAAACCGTTACGGTCACCCTGGGCGGTAAAACCTATACCGGCACCGTGGATGGCAGCGGCAACTGGAGCGTCAGCGTTCCTGCTGCCGATCTGCAAGCGCTGCCAGACGGCACTCCGGCCTTGTCTGTAGTGGTCACCGATGCCGCTGGCAACAGCAACACGTTGAACACCACCGTCACCGTCGATGCAACCGCACCAACCCTGACCGTGGGCCTGATTGCTGGCGATGATGTGCTGAATGCCGCCGAAGTGTTGGTGGCACAGACCGTGTCCGGCACCGCCTCGATTGGTGATGCAGGCCGCACCGTCACACTGACCTTGAACGGCAAAACCTACACCGCCGTAGTACAACCGGACGGCACCTGGAGCGCCTCACTGCCAGCCGCCGATCTGCAAGCGCTCAGCGACGGTAGCCACAACCTGGTGGCCACCCTCACCGATGCGGCGGGCAACAGCACCAGCGTGACCCACAGCATCAGCGTCGATGCCAACCCGGCCAACCTGCCGACCGTCAGCATCGGCGTGTTTGCTGGTAACGACATTGTCGACGGCGCCGAAGTGAAAACCGCCCAGACCCTGTCTGGTACCACTGCCCATGTGGAAGCAGGCCAGACCGTCACCCTCACCCTGAACGGCAAAACCTACACCGCCACCGTACTGGCAGACGGTTCCTGGAGCACCAGCGTACCGGCAGCCGATCTGGCACTGCTGGCCAACGGCCAGACCACCATTACCGCCACCGTCAGCGACAGCGCCGGGAACCCGGCCAGTGCCAGCCATGACGTGACCATCGATACCGACCTCAGCGGGCTGTCTATCGCCGTGATTGCCGGTGACGACAAACTCAGCCTGGCGGAAAGCCAGTTGCCGTTGGTCATCAACGGCGGCAGTGCCAACCTGGCCACGGGTGCAACCGTGACCGTTACGCTCAACGGTAAAACCTACACCGGTACCACGCTGGCAGACGGCTCCTGGAGCGTCACCGTGCCTGCGGCCGACTTGGCCTTGCTGGCCGATGGTACCACCACCCTCAGCGTGACCGCCGTCGATCAGGCCGGTAACCCGGTCAGCGGCAGCCACGATCTGGGCGTGTTTATCCATAGCCTGCCAGACGCCACCCTGAACACGCCGTTTGGCGATGGCATTCTGAACGGCACGGAAGCGGGCCAGCCTCAGACACTCACGGGGTCCACCGGCATCACCACGCCAGGCCAGACCGTTACCGTGACCTTGGGCGGCAAAACCTACACCGGCACCGTAGACGGCAGTGGCAACTGGAGCGTCAGCGTTCCTGCTGCCGATCTGCAAGCGCTGCCAGACGGCACGCCGGCCTTGACCGTCACGGTTACCGATACTGCCGGTAACAGCAATACGCTGAATACCACCGTCACCGTCGATACAACCGCGCCTACCCTCACCGTGGGCCTGATTGCTGGCGATGACGTGCTGAACGCCGCCGAAGTGTTGGTGGCACAGAGCGTCTCCGGCAGCGCCTCAATCGCGGATGCGGGTCGCACCGTCACCCTGACCTTGAACGGCAAAACCTACACCGCCGTGGTGCAGCCAGATGGTTCGTGGAGCGCCAGCGTACCCGCTGCCGATCTGCAAGCGCTCAGCGACGGTAGCCACAACCTGGTGGCGATCCTCACCGATGCCGCAGGCAACAGCACCAGCGTCACCCACAGCATCAACGTCGATGCCAACCCGGCCAACCTGCCGACCGTCAGCATCGGCGTGTTTGCCGGTAACGACATTATCGACGGTGCGGAAGTCAAAACCGCTCAGACCCTGTCTGGTACCTCCACCCATGTGGAAACGGGCCAGATCGTGACCATTACGCTGAACGGTAAAACCTATACGGCGACCGTCTTGGCGGATGGCTCCTGGAGCACCAGCGTACCGGCTGCCGATCTGGCGCTACTGGCCAACGGCCAGACCACCATTACCGCCACCGTCAACGACAGTGCAGGTAACCCAGCCAGCGGCAGTCATCAGGTGACCGTCGATACCGACCTCAGCGGGCTGTCGATTGCCGTGATTGCCGGTGATGACAAACTCAACCTGGCGGAAAGCCTGCTGCCGTTGGCCATCAGCGGTAGCAGCACCAACCTGGCCGTGGGGGCTACGGTTACCGTCACCTTGAACGGTAAAACCTACACCGGCACCACGCTGGCAGACGGCTCCTGGAGCGTCTCCGTGCCTGCCGCCGACTTGGCGTTGCTGGCCGATGGCACCACCACCGTGACCGTCACCGCCACCGATCAGGCCGGTAACCCGGTCAGCGACAGCCACAACCTGGGCGTATTTACCCATAGCCTGCCAGAAGCCACCCTAAATACACCGTTTGGCGACGGCATTCTGAACGGCACGGAAGCGGGCCAGCCTCAGACACTCACGGGGTCCACCGGCATCACCACGCCGGGGCAAACCGTTACCGTGACCTTGGGCGGTAAAACCTACACCGGCACCGTAGACGGCAGTGGCAACTGGAGCGTCACCGTCCCTGCGGCCGATCTGCAAGCGCTGCCAGACGGCACGCCAGCCTTGTCTGTAGTGGTCTCCGATGCCGCCGGTAACAGCAATACGCTGAACACCACCGTCACCGTTGATGCCACTGCGCCTACCCTCACCGTGGGCTTGGTTGCCGGGGATGATGTGCTGAACGCCGCCGAAGTACTGGTGGCACAAACCGTGTCCGGCACTGCCTCGGTCGCGGATGCAGGCCGCTCCGTCACCCTGACCTTGAACGGCAAAACCTACACCGCCGTGGTGCAGCCAGATGGATCGTGGAGCACCAGCGTGCCCGCTGCCGATCTGCAAGCGCTCAGCGATGGCAGCCATAACCTGGTCGCTACCCTCACCGACGCGGCGGGCAACAGCACCAGCGTCACCCACAGCCTCAATATCGATGCCAACCCGGCCAATCTGCCAACGCTGAGCATCGGCGCATTCGCCGGGGACGATATCGTTAACGGGGCCGAAGCGCTGGTCACTCAGGCCCTGTCCGGTACCACCACCAATGTCGAAGTCGGCCAGACCGTGACGCTAACCCTGAACGGCAAAACCTACTTCGCCAGCGTGCAGGTAGGCGGCGGCTGGAGCGTTAACGTTCCGGCGGCCGATATGGCGTTGCTGGCCAATGGCCAGGCTACCATCACCGCCAGCGTCAGCGATCAGGCAGGCAACCCGGCCACCAGCAGCCATACCATCAGCGTTGATACGGCGGTGGAAAGCATCGCCATCAACCTGATTGCCGGTGACGATAAGCTGAACCTGACCGAGGCCTCACAGCCGCTGACCATCAGCGGGACCACCGTCAATGTGAACGCTGGCCAAACCGTTACCGTAACCTTGAACGGCAAGACCTACACCGGCGCTGTTCTGGCCAACGGCAGTTGGAGCGTATCGGTGAACAGCGCCGATCTGCTGGCACTGCAAGACGGCCTGACGACGGTCACCGCCAGCGTCTCCAACCCGGGTGTCGATCCGGTCAGCGACAGTCATTCACTGGACGTGCATATCCATACCCTGCCGGAGCCAACCATCAACCTGCCGTTTGGCGATGGTTTCCTCAACCAGGCTGAGGCCGCCACAGCACAACTGCTGAGCGGCAGCACCGGCATCCCTGGTGCGGGACAAAGCGTGATCGTCACTCTGGGTGGCAAAACTTATACCGCAACCGTGGATGGCAGCGGTAACTGGAGCGTTTCCATCCCATCGGCCGATCTGCAAAACCTGCCAGCGGGCAGCAACACCATCAGCGTATCCGCTACGGACTCCGCAGGTAACAGCGTGCCTGGCAGCACTACGGCGCAGGTCGATCTGGTGCCACCAACTCTGGCGGTCAAGCCGTTTGCCGGGGATGACAAGGTTAACGCCCTGGAAAGCCTCAGCGACCAGGTGGTTTCCGGCACCGCTTCCATCGGTGATGCCGGGCGTACCGTCACGGTGACCCTCAACGGTAAGTCCTACACCGGGGTAGTTGCCAACGACGGCACCTGGAGTGCCACCATCCCAAGCGCCGATCTGCAAGCAATGGGTGATGGCAGTTATCCATTAACCACCACCCTGAGCGATGCAGCGGGCAACACCACCACCGTCACCCATACCGTGACGATCGATGCCAATCCGCTGGATCTGCCAACCTTGAGCATCAATGTGTTTGCCGGTAACGATATTATCGACGGCGCAGAGGTGAAAACCAGCCAGACGCTGAGCGGCACCACCACCCATGTAGAAGCGGGCCAGTTGGTGACCATCACGCTGAATGGCAAAACCTACACCGCCACCGTGCTGGCAGACGGTACCTGGAGCACCAGCGTATCCGCCGCCGATCTGGGCCAACTGGCTCAGGGCAACAGCACCATTAGCGTCACCGTTAGCGATACCTCCGGCAACCCGGCAACGGCAACGCATAACGTGGTGGTCAACACGGCCCTGAGCGGCATCGCCATCGACGTGATTGCCGGTGACGATAAGCTGAATCTGGCCGAAAGCCTGCTGCCATTAGCCATCAACGGCAGCAGCCTCAACCTGGCTACCGGCGCAAGCGTGACCGTGACGCTGAACGGTAAAACCTACACCGGCATTACGCTGGCGGACGGTTCCTGGAGCGTGCTGGTACCACCAGCCGATCTGGCGTTGTTGGCAGACGGCAATATCAACCTGAGCGTTTCCGCTGTCGACCAGGCCGGTAACCCGGTCAGCAGCAGCCATACCTTGGGCGTATTTATCCATAACCTGCCGGACGCCACCCTCAATACGCCGTTTGGCGATGGCATCCTGAACGGTACGGAAGCGGGCCAGCCGCAGACCATCACCGGCTCCACCGGCATCACCACGCCGGGGCAAACCGTGACCGTGACCCTTGGGGATAAAACCTACACCGGTACCGTGGACGATAGCGGCAACTGGAGCGTCACCGTTCCGGTTGGCGATTTGCAGGCATTGCCGGATGGGACGCCATTGCTCAACGTCGTAGTCACCGATGCTGCGGGCAACAGCAATACCCTGAACGGCACTGTCGTGGTCGATAAGGTCGCTCCAACCCTCACCGTCAGTGTGATTGCCGGGGATGACGTGCTTAACAGCGCGGAGGTGCTGCTCAACCAGACCGTCTCCGGCACCGCCTCCATCGGGGATGCTGGTCGTACCGTGACGCTGACGTTGAACGGTAAAACCTACACCGCAGTGGTTCAGCCGGACGGCTCGTGGAGCACTTCTCTGCCAACCGCCGATCTCACCGCACTGTCCGATGGCAGCTATAACCTGGTCGCCACCCTGACAGATAGCGCCGGTAACAGCACCAGCGTCACCCACGCCATCGGGGTTGATGCCAGCGCGTTGAACGCACCGGTGCTGACCATCGGCACCTTTGCGGGCAATAATATTATTGACGGTGCCGAGGTGCAGGCAACGCAAACCCTGAGCGGCAGCAGCCTGAATGTTGAAGCCGGGCAGATCGTTTCCATCACCCTCAATGGCAAAACCTATACCGCCACCGTGCAGGCAGACGGTTCCTGGAGCACCAGCGTACCGGCGGCCGACCTGGCTCTGCTGACCAACGGCAGTTTAACGATCACCGCCGACGTAACCGATAAAGCCGGTAACCCGGCCAGCGCCACCCATGACGTTACGGTCGATCTCACTCAGAGCGCCCTGGCGATTGCTCCAATCACCGGCGATAACCAGTTGAACGCCATCGAAGCCGCCGCAGGGATCAGCATCAGCGGGAGTTCCACCAACGTTGCCGCCGGTGCGACGGTCACCATTGCACTGAACGGTAAGTTCTACGAGGCGATAGTGCAGGCCGATGGCAGTTGGACGACGACCGTTCCTTCAGCCGATCTGACGATCCTGGGCGATGGCAACCTGACCGTCACCGTCAGTGCCACCGACGAAGCGGGCAATCTGGTCACCGGTTCGCAGCAGTTGGGTGTGCTGATCAACAGCCTGCCGGTTGCCACCTTGAACACGCCGTTTGGTGATGGCTATCTGAACAAGGCGGAATCCACCAGCGATCAAACGCTGAGCGGCACCACCGGCATCAGCGGTAGCGGGCAAACCGTCAGCGTGGTACTGGGAGGGAAAACCTATACCGGCATCGTCGATAACAACGGCAACTGGAGCGTGAGCGTACCAAGTGCCGATCTGGCGGCCCTGCCTGACGGCCCAACCAGCATTGGGGTCACCGTCGGCGACGTGGCTGGCAACACTTCCAGCATCACCTCCAGCGCCACGGTCGATCTGACCGTGCCGGTGCTGACCATCAACACCGTCAGCGGTGATGACATCATCAACATCGCCGAAAGCCAGCAAGCGCTGCAAATCACCGGTACTGCACCGATCAACGACAGCGGCCAGCCAGTGGTAGTGAAAGTCACCATCAACGGCTTAACCTATAACGGGCTGGTGCTGGCGGATGGCAGTTGGAGCGTCACCATTCCGGCTGGCGATTTGGCTAACCTGCCGAACGGTATCTCCTCCATCACCGCCACCTTGACCGACGCCGCTGGCAACACCGGCAGCGTCAGCCACGGCATCACCCTGGATACCGACCCGGCCCAGGCACCGCTATTGACCATCAACACCCTGTCCGGCGATGACTACCTCAGCCTGGCGGAATCCAACCTGCCGCTGACCATCAGCGGGGGTAGCCAGCGCGTCGAACAAGGGCAACAGGTTACCGTAACGCTCAATGGCAAAACCTATACCGCCATCGTCGGCGCGGACGGCAGTTGGAGTCTGCAGGTTCCGGCTGTGGATGTGGGGGCCTTGCCAGACGGTAAAGACACCATCACCGCCACGGTTAGCGATACCTCTGGCAACCAGGCTACCGCCAACCACAACCTCACCGTGATCACCGATGCGGGCAATCTGCCGCAGCTGTCGGTCAACGTGATTGCCGGTGATGACATCATCAACGCCAATGAGGCGAATGCTGCCATCATCATCAGCGGGGGATCGAGCCATGTGCAGCCTGGCCAGGTGGTCAGCGTGCTGCTTAACGGCAAAACCTACACCGCAGTGGTACAAGCAGACGGCAGCTGGAGCGCGACGGTTCCATCAGCCGACGTGCAGGCATTGCCACAAGGCTCGCAGACCGTGACAGCCTCGGTGACCGATATCGCCGAGAACCCGGCCAGCGCCACCCATAACGTCACTGTTGACACCGTGCCACCATTACTGGAGATCGATATCTTCGCTGGTGACGGCATCCTCAACCTGGCGGAAGCGCTGCTGGGGCAAGTGTTGAGCGGGCATACCGATCCGGGCCTGACCGTTACCGTTACGCTGGGAGCCAACGTTTACACCGCCCTGGCGGATCCAACGACCGGTGCGTGGAGCGTCAATATCCCAAGCAATATCCTGCAAGGGCTGTTGGATGGTAGCGTGACCATCGGCGTGAGCGTCACCGACGCCGCAGGTAACAGCGTGTCAGACTCCATCACGGTGGCGGTCAACACCCATACGCTACCATCGCTGACGCTGAACCCGCTGTTCGGTGACAATATTCTTAATATTGCCGAACTGGGGATTGCTACGCCAATCGGCGGTGCAGCAGCCAACCTGCTGGTTAACACTCCGGTGTTGGTCAAGATTGGCACCTACGTGGTGAACGGTATCGTGAATAACGATGGTACCTGGAGCGCGCTGATCCCAGCCAATGCCCTGGCCTTGCTGGCAGACGGCACCGTGCAGGTGGTGGTCTCCGCCGTGGATGCGGCGGGTAACCCTGCCAGCGCCGGTGGTTCGCTGGAGATCCTGTCGCATATCCTGCCGAATCCAACCATTAACCTGCCGTTTGGCGACGGCGCACTGAACCTGGTGGAAGCCGGGGTCAATCAGCTGTTGACCGGCACCACCGGCATTATCGGCAACGGTCAAACGGTGGTGGTCAGCCTCAACGGTAAAGACTACAACGCCACGGTCGGCAACAACGGCCAGTGGAGTGTCACCCTGCCAACCACCGATCTGCTGGGGCTGCTGGATGGCCCACACACCATCAGCGTGGTTGCCACCGATAAAGGCGGCAACAGCCACGGCGTGACGCTGGACTTTGACAGCATCCTCACCGGGCTGCCGGTGGCCGGGTTCGACACGCCGTTTATCGATGGCATTGTCAACCACGCCGAAGCCTTGCTGGGCGGAGCCCTTACCGGCACCACCGGCATCGCCAGCAATCTTGGCCAGACCGTGAAAGTGAACGTTAACGGCCTGACCCTGAACGCTACGGTAAATGCCGATGGTAGTTGGACGCTGCCACTCGACAGTGCCACCCTGCTCGGCCTGCCGGACGGCAACTGGCCGGTTACGGTGACGGTTACCGATGCAGTGGGTAACACCAATAGCACTACCGGCTCGCTGGAGATCCTGGTCAACAAGCTGCCGTTGCCAACCCTGGACTTACCGTTTGGCGATGGCCTGCTGAATATTGCCGAAGCCGCGCTGACGCAAACCCTGACCGGCAAAACCGGTCTGATCGGCAGCGGCCAGATCGTCACGGTGACGGTGGACGAAGGTCTGCCAAATCAGCAGACCTTTACCGCTCAAGCCGATGGGCTGGGTGGCTGGTCTCTGCAACTCACCGCAGCACAGCTTGCCGTGTTCACCAACGGGCAGCATACCGTTGAGGTCACCGTCGAGGACCGTGCTGGCAATACGGCTACCACCGCACCGCTGGACGTTAACGCCCTGCTGACGCTGCCGACTCCTACCATCATTCCGCCATTTGGTGTTGACGGTGTGCTGAGCATCAGCGAAGCCGCCGGTGCGCTGACGATCACCGGCACCACCGGGGTGAATGGCGCAGGCCAGGCGGTGAAAGTGGTGATCGATGTCAATGGCGTCAGTTACAACGCGCAGGTTGATATCGACGGCAACTGGTCGTTACCGCTGCCTGCGGCCACCCTGAGCACCTTGCTGGATGGGCCACACGTGCTGACCGTCACGGCGACCGATGCCGCGGGCAACACCAACAGCAGTAGTCTGAACTTCTCCAGCGATCTCACCGCGCCGGTGCCAACCATCAACACACCGTTTGGTGACGGTTTCCTCAACCTGGCCGAGGCCAACCTGGGGCAAATCCTCACTGGTAGCGCCGGTGACGCAGCAACCGTTAGCGTGAAGATCGGTAGCCAAACCTTTACCGCACAGGTCAGCGGCGGCAACTGGAGCCTGGCGTTGACGACACCGCAGTTAACAGCATTGGCCGAGGGCGATAACACCATCACCGTGACCGCCACGGATGCCGCAGGCAACCAAGGCACGGCTGGTTCTTCGGTACATATTTCGGTCAACACACTGCCGTCCGTCACCATCAGTAACTTCACGGCGGATAACATCATCAACTATGCCGAGAGCCAATCGGTACAGCTGATAACCGGTACCTCCACCAACGTCGCGGTTGGGCAACAGGTGACCGTTACGCTCAACAGCAAAACCTATACCGGGGTGGTGTTGGCGAATGGCAGTTGGAGTGTATCGGTGCCACCAGCCGATCTGAAAGCCCTGAGCGGGACACCAAACATCACGGCTCAGGTCAGCGATCAGGCCGGGAATATTGCCGTCGACAACCACAACTTCACCGTTAACCTGACGCCTCCGGGCCAGATTATTACCGTTGATCCGATCACCGGCGATAACATCGTTAACGCCAGCGAAGTCGGGTTGATCATCAACCTGACCGGTAAAGTGGTTGGTGGGATCGGGCTTGGTCAGGTAGTGACCATTATCGTTGGTGGTTTGCCACTGGGGATCCCGGTTACCACCCTGGCGGATGGCACCTTCAGCACTGTGGTGACCTTCCCGGTTGACGGCAATATCGTGGTTTCGGCCAGCACCACCTTGCTGACACCACTGCCAACGGTGTTTACCGCCAGCGAAACCGTGTTGGTCGACCGCATTCCACCGACGCTCACCATCAATACCTTCGCGGGTAACGACGTGTTGAACGCCAGTGAAAGCACCGTCGCCCAGGCGATCTCCGGTACCGCTTCGGTCTCGGAAGCAGGCCGCATTGTCACCGTCACGCTGAACGGCAAAACCTACAGTGCGCAGGTCAGCGGCGCCGGCACCTGGTCGGTCAACGTGCCACCAGCAGATCTGGTTAACCTGCCACAGGGCAGTAGCACCATTAATGCCACCCTGTCCGACGCAGCAGGCAACACCACGCCTGCAACACACGTCATTACTACCGATACTACGGCACCGCTGCTGTCGGTCGATCTGCTGACCGGGGACAATATCCTGACGCTGGTAGAAGCCCTGCTCGGCCAGACATTGACCGGGACCGGCGGCATTGGCGAAACCGTCACCGTTACTCTGGGGCCATTGACCGCCAGTGTGGTTGTTGGCCCGGATGGCAAATGGAGCATTCCGCTGCCGTCGCTCGATCTGCAAAGCCTGACCGATGGGCCGCAGATCATCGGCGTCACCCTGACCGACACCGCTGGCAACAGCAGCCATACCGACGTGACGCTGAACGTGGCGTTGAACAAAACGCTCGGTGCGGGGGTTAACGCCCTGTTTGGCGGTGATGGCGTGCTGAACCTGGCCGAATCGCTGCTGACTCAGGTGATCAGCGGTAACGCCACCGGCGATTACAACGGTGCGGTGGTGCATGTCACCGTTGCCGGGATAACGCTGGATGCCAACGTGGGCGGCAACGGCCAGTGGAGCGTCTCGCTGCTGCCAAGCCAACTGAGCCTGTTGGGTGACGGTCTGGCGCAGATACAGGTGCAAATCGTTGATTCCCACGGCAACGTGGTCAACGACCTGATCGATATCGATGTCCTTACGCAGAACCTGCCAGTGATAGGCCCGGTCACCGCCTTTGGCGATGGCCTGCTGAATGCGGTAGAAGCCGGTGTATCACAAACCATCAGCGGGGTGATTAACGGTCTTGGTATCGGCGGCGGCAGCGTTAGCGTCAGCCTGGGCACCAAAACCTATACCGCTAGCGTGGGTGCGGGTGGAGCCTGGAGCCTGTCGATCCCACCACTGGATCTGGCCGCCCTGAGCGACGGCAATCTGGCGCTGGGCGTCTCGGTGACCGATTCTGCCGGTAACGTGGTGAGCAAAAACATCGATATCACCGCCATCATCCACAATCTGCCGCACATCGTGCTGGATCCGATCTTTGGCGACGGTATCCTTAACGTGGCAGACCTGTTGCTGAACCAGACTATCGGTGGCACCGTCACCAATCTGGCGAAGGGTGCCACCATCAATCTGGATATTGCCGGTTCGCAAACGCTGACGGCCACCGTAGGCGATGGTGGCAAGTGGAGCGCCACCGTCACGCCGGATATCCTCGGTATCCTGCAAGGGCTGGGCAACGGTAACTTTACCGTCACCGCCTCGGCGACCGATGCGGTGGGTAACACCACCAGCGCCACTGCCGGGCTACAGTTGGATGTGAAACTGCCGGTGATTACGCTCGATCCGCTGTTTGGTGGTGATGGCTTCCTCAACGCGGCGGAAGCGTTGGTAGCGCAAACCGTCAGCGGTACCGTGGCCTTCGCCAGCGCAGGTGCGCAGGTACAGGTTTCTCTTGGCGGTAAAAACTTCCTGACCACCGTCGGTGCCGACGGCAAGTTCAGCCTGGTGCTGCAACCTGCCGATCTGCATACCCTGCTGGACGGCAATGTCAACGTTGGCGTTTCGGTGCTGGATGGTTCCGGTAACATCGGGGTACTGAATACGGCGATTGATGTGATCGTCAACAAGCTGCCAACGCTGGCGCTGAACCCGCTGTTTGGCGGCGACGGCTTCCTCAATGCGGCCGAAGCGCTGCTGACCCAGACCATCAGCGGTACCACCACCAATGCGGCGGCGGGTTCCCAGGTGGTGATCAAGGTCGGTACGCTGCAACTGAACGCCACGGTCGGTGCAGACGGTAGCTGGAGCGCCAACATCAACCCGCTGCAGTTGGCGGATCTGGCGGCGGGCAATCTGATCGTCAGCGCCACGGTCACCGATCCGGCAGGTAATACCAGCGGTGCCAGCGTAGGCCTCAACGTGGCGACCATTCTGCCAACGCTGACGCTGAACCCGCTGTTTGGCGACGGTACGCTGGATCTGAGCGACCTGCTGTCACCGCAGATCCTGAGCGGCAACGCAGGTAACGTGTCGGCAGGGACCACCATCACCCTGACGCTGGGCAGCCACACCTACACCACGAGCGTTGATGCCACCGGCAAATGGCAGTTGCCGATCCCAGCTCTGGATCTGCAAGGGCTGTTGGATGGCCTGACCAACGTCACCGCCAGCCTCACCGATGCGGCAGGAAACACCGTCAGCAAGGTTAGCCCACTCAACGTGCTGATCAACGCCCTGCCAACCCTGACGCTGGATCCGCTGTTCGGCGGCGATGGCCTGCTGAATGCGCTGGAAGCGACCGGCAACCAGATCATCAGCGGTCACGCTACCAACGCACCAGGCTCTACCATTCAGGTTCACCTGGGAAGCAATACCTACACCACCCAGGTGAAAGCAGATGGTAGCTGGTCACTCAGCCTGACGCCGCTCAACCTGTCCAGCCTGCTGGACGGCAATCTGTCACTGGGGGTTTCGGTCACCAACTCCGCAGGGAAAACCGGTAGCATCAGCGCCGATCTGGGCGTGGGTATCCACAACCTGCCGACCGTCAGCCTGGGCAGTCTGTTTGGCGATGGTTTCCTCAACCTGAGCGAAGCCAACCTGAACCAACTGATCGGCGGCACCACCACCAACGCCATCGGCGGCAGCGTCAGCGTCAATGTGGGAGGGCTGGTATTGACCGCCGCCGTAGGCAACGACGGGAAATGGAGCGTCAGCGTTCCTACTCTGAACCTGGTCAATCTGGCTGATGGGCCATTGTCGGTCGGCGTAACCGTCACCGACCGCTACGGTAACACCAGCTCGGCCAACGCCAATGCCACGGTGAAAATCCATGCGCTGCCGTTGTTGGGCATCGATGCCCTGGGGACCCTGACTGGTGCTCTGGGCATTCTGACCAACGGCCTGACCGTCAGCGGTACCAGCCTAAACGTGCAGCAAGGCGCGAAGGTTAGCGTGACCTTGCTGGGTAGCACCTTGCTAGGCACCGTAGATGCTACCGGACATTGGACGGTGAAATTCGACACCACCAACGCCCTTAAGGGTCTGAACGTGCTCAACCTGATCCCTACCCTGTTGGGCACCGTAGTGGCGGCTTCGGTCACAGACCTGGCGGGTAACGGGGTCAGCGTCTCTGCGGGGCTGACATCCGGTATCGAACTGCCACTGCTGATGACGGCCAACGCGGCGGTCGAAACGCTGTCACTGGATACGTCGGGTTCCGAAAACACCAGCACCGACAGCACGACCGATCTCACTACAGTACAGCATGCCCAGGTCGCCGCCGTGCAACACACCACGACAGAAACCAGCACGCCAACCAGCGAGGTCAGCAGTACCCAGACCACCACGGATACCAACGAACCAGTCACCAGCACGCTGGTGGTGAACCCAACGCTGCCAGTCGATACCGCTGGTGTTACCACGGTTGAGGACACCACCTTCAGCATTGGCGGCGTCACCATCAATTTGGCGGATGGCACTACTGCCAGCGGCGACACCATCCATGGCAGCAGCGGTAACGATGTGATCCACGTCAACGCCCTCGACTTCCTGTCGATCGACGGCGGCGCGGGTATCGATACCTTGGAGCTGGATGGCAAAAACCTCAACCTGGATCTGACGGCCTTGGGCCTGAAGGTGCAACACATCGATATCTTCGATTTGGGCACCAGCGGCACCAACAGCATCACGCTGGATCTGCACGAGGCGCTGAACGTCAAGGATGCTGCCAGTGACAACCTGCTGATCAAGGGCAGCGTCGGTGACCAGGTCAATCTGACCCAGGCCGAAGGCGGCACCTGGAGCTCGGTGGGCCAACGGACGGTCGATGGCCAAGTGTTCGACGTTTACCACAACTCCGCCCTTGAAAGCGGCAACACCCTGGGAGATGTCCTGGTGCAGCAAGGCCTGCACGTCAATCTGGTGTAGTACCCGGCCCATCCGTCAGCCACTGGCTCGTAAGCAGCGAGCCAGTGGCATGGGAATGACAGAGTTCAGGCCAAGGTAGTGCGGCGGTTACGTTCGGGAGACGGGCCGCCGAAATTAACGATCGTCACAATAACAAAGCCGAAACGGCAACCAAGCGCGGTTATCGGCAAAGACGTGGTAGCGATAATGAAAAGACACCTTTATGGCATGGATGGAGCTCGGCTCACGCTACGGCGTGCGGCCACAATCGGACTGTTATTAGGCGGATTAGGCGGGCTGACAGGTCAGACTCTCGCCGCACCGCAGGTCGAATTTAACTGGCAAGCCGCACCGACAGAACGTTCGGTAATGACGCTGACGTTACAGGATGCGATCCTGCGAGCCTTTGCTCGTAACCCGCAGATCGCCCAGGCTTCGGCACAGATTAACGTGGGTAAAGCCGATCTGGCGCTGGCGCAAAGCGCCTGGTTCCCGCAAATTGCCCTCAACAGCAATTTTGGCAAATCCAGCCAGACCGACTCCTCCGGCACCTTGAACAACAACGCCTCAGCAGGTGTAACCCTGAACCAGTTGCTGTATGACTTCGGCAAAACCAGCGGCAGCATTGAGGAGCAAAATAACCTCTCCGACGCCTATCGCTACACGCTGTACCAAACCATGACCGAGGTGGGCCAGCAAACGCTGCAGGCTTACCTGCAGGTCAAACGCTATCAGGACTTGGGCACTGCGGCGGAGCGCAACCTGGTGTCACTGAACCGGGTCAAGGAAATCGCCGAGCTGCGGGCCAATGCTGGCCTCAGTTCGCAATCCGACGTGTTACAGGCGCAAACCCGCATCGCCGGGATGAACGCCACGCTGGAACAGTATCGCGCCCAGCACCGTTCGGCCCTGGCGCAGCTTACCGTATTGACCGGCGTCGTGCCGGATAAACTGCCGGACCTGCCGCAGCAACTGTTGCAACAGAAAATCACCCTCAAGTCGCTGCCCTATCAAAAAAGCAATGCGGTGCTCAGCGCCCAGGCCAAGCAGGAGGCCGCTACCCAGCGCATTCGCCAGGCCGAGGCCCAGCACTGGCCTACCATCTCGGTCCAGGCTGGCCGCACCCGCTATGAGAGCGATGGCAAAGACGCCCAATCCTATTGGAACGATCAGTTGCAGCTAGTGGTGCAAGCCCCGATCTACCAGGGCGGCGCGGTCAATGCCAAGGTCGATGCCGCCGAGGGCGATCGTCAGGCGGCACAGGCTCAGGTCGAGGCCGCCAAGCTGGACATGAACCAGAAAGCCTCCACCGCCTATGCGGATCTGATTGGGGCGCAGCAGCGAGAGCTGGCCGGAGCACAGCAGTTGAGCAGCGCGGACTACACCCGCAGCGTCTACCAGGACGAGTACAAGCTCAGCAAGCGCAGCCTGAACGACCTGCTCAGCGTGGAACAAGACGTACTGCAGGCAGAAAGCTCACGCGTCATCGCCCTGTACGACGGCTGGGACGCAGCGGTGCGCTACGCCTCTGCGGTCGACAACTTATTGGATATGTTGGGTATCGAGCGCCAACGAGCCAGTGGCGACAACTTACCGTCGCTATAGTCTGAATGATTTTGCCAGGAGCGCTTATGTCACAACCTGCATCACTCGAAGCCTGGATCGCAGCCATGGCCCGGGCGGCCAACGGCTACGGTCTGGCTGTCGATATCAAATCCATCCGCCAGCAAATGCGCTGGTATGAACAACTGCCGGCCCCGCGCCGCCTGGAACGCCTGGGCCACCTGATGGGGCTTAGCGTCAGCTTGCAGCCACGGGAGAAAGTCCGCTGGCGTAACGAGATCCTGCCCGCGCTGATCGAGATCGATGACGGCGGCCTGATGGTGATCGAATCCCTCGACAGCGAAGGCAAGGCGCTGTATTGGCTCAACGACAGCGGCGACGTGCAACGAGAGGCCGAGCTGGTGGAACTACTGCTGAAAGGGCAAGGCACCATTGTGCTGCTGGGAGCGGCGAAGCGCGGGCAGGATGCGCGCATCGACGACTTCGTACAGCCCTACCGCAAACATTGGTTCTGGCAACACTTTCGCGGGGCCAAACGGCAAATCGGCGAGATCTCGCTGGCATCAATCATCAGCAACGTACTGGCACTCGCCGGTATTCTGTTTTCGATGCAGGTCTATGACCGGGTTATTCCGGCTCAGTCTTACTCCACCCTGTGGGTGCTGTTCTTTGGGGTGCTGATCGCGGCGGCGCTGGAGTATGCCATCCGCCTGTCGCGCACCGTGATCTCCGATCTGATGGGCAAGAAAATCGACCTGAAGATCTCCGGTATGCTGTTTGCCCGCGCCCTGGCAATCAAAAACGAAGCGCGGCCAAAATCGACCGGCTCGTTTATCTCGCAGTTGCGGGAGATCGATCAGGTACGGGAATTGCTGACCTCCACCACCGTGGGTGCGGCGGCGGATATGCCGTTCGTGCTGCTGTTCCTCGCCATTATGGCGCTGGTAGGTGGCCCGCTGGTGTTTATCCCCATGCTGGCAATCCCGCTGATCGTCATTCCTGGCATCATGCTGCAATGGCCGATGGCCAAGCTGGCGAAGGAAGGTATGCGGGAAAGCGCTCTGCGCAACGCGGTGCTGGTTGAGTCGATCGAAGGGGTTGAGGACATCAAGGCACTGCAAGCCGAGCCCTACTTCCAGCGCCAATGGGAGCAGACCCACGCGGTCAGCGCCAACATCGGTATGCAGCAGCGGCTGTGGGGCGCGCGGCTCAGCGGTTGGGCCTCAACGGTACAGCAACTGACCTATGCCGGAATGCTGGTGTTTGGCAGCTATCTGGTGCTCGCTGGCGATATCACTACCGGTACTATGGTGGCCTGTAGCCTGCTTTCCTCACGCACCATCGCCCCGCTGATGCAGTTGACCATGGTGTTCTCACGCTGGCAGCACGCCAAAACCGCCATGACAGGCCTTGACGATCTGTTGAAGAAACCGCTCGATAAGCCTGAAGAGGGCAAGATGGCTCATTGCCCGGTGCTCAGCGGCCATTTCCAGCTGCGCAATCTGCAATATAGCTACGACGTGGAGAAAGGGGAAAACTCGATCACCGTCAATAATCTGGAGATCAAACCCGGCGAACGGGTAGCGATCCTCGGCAAAGTCGGCGCGGGGAAATCGACGCTGCTGAAGCTGCTCTCCGGCCAGGCCAGCGCCACCCGGGGCAAGGTGATCATCGACGGGGTCGATATCAGCCATATCGATCCCAGCGATGTGCGCCGCCAACTGGGCTTTCTCTCGCAGGAGTCGCGGCTGTTTTTCGGCAGCCTGCGCCAGAACCTGATGCTCGGGCACCCTCATGCTACCGAATCGGAAATGCTCCAGGCACTGCGGATCTCGGGGGCACTGAGCCTGGTGCAACAGGACGCCGCCAGCCTGGATCGCATTATTCATGAAGGAGGCCGCGGCCTGTCCGGCGGCCAGCGCCAGATGGTGTTGTTGAGCCGTATGATCCTGCGCAACCCGCAAATCGTGCTGCTGGATGAACCCACCGCCTCCATGGATGAACAGCTGGAAGAGTACGTGATCCGCCAGATACACGGCTGGCTGAGCGGCCGCACGCTGGTACTGGTCACCCATCGGCCAGCGCTGCTGAAGCTGGTGGATCGCATTGTGGTGCTGGATAACGGCCGCGTGGTGGCCGACGGGCCACGGGACCAGATCCTGCAGGCAGCCAATAAGCCGATCAATAAAGAACAGGGCGTAGCATGAGGAGCAAGCAATGAGCAATATCACCATGCAAGACGATCTGGCACGCCAGGGGCGGCGGCACTCCTCGGTACTTTGGTTGACGCTGCTGGGGATGATCCTGTTTGTGGTCTGGGCCCATTTTGCCATACTCGATGAGGTCACCGTAGGCACCGGCAAGGTCACGCCCTTAAGCCGGGCGCAGCTGATTGAGAGCCTGGACGGTGGGATTATCGATCACCTGTATGTGCACGAAGGGGACATCGTCAACAAGGGCCAGAAACTGGCGCAGTTGGATGTGAAACGCTTTCAGTCCAACTATGGCGAGGCCTTTTCCCGCGTGCGGACCCTGCGCGCCTCCGCCGAACGCCTGCGTTCCGAGCTGACCGGCGAGCCTCTGCAGTTCAGCGCCGATACCCTGAAGGAGCCAAGTCTGGTGGCCCGTGAACGCCAGCTGTATGAGTCCCGCAAGCGCAACCGCGATGAAACCGTCAGCAATCTGCAACAGTCGATGCAGTTGGTCCAGCAGGAATTACGCATGACCGAACCGCTAGTCGCCAAAGGGGCTGCCGGCCAGGTTGAAGTAATCCGCCTACGGCGGCAGGTTAGTGAGCTGAGAGGCAAGATTGACGAGGCAATCAACCAATATGCCGTGCGGGCGCGTGAGGAGCAGGTAAAAAACAACGCCGATCTCGACGCCCAGTTAGAACTGGTGAACGGTAAGGAAGATCAGTTGGATCGTGCCACCATGGTCTCGCCTGTGCGTGGGATCGTGAAGGATATTCAGGTGACCACCGTGGGCGGCGTGTTGCAGCCGGGCGGCAAACTGATGGAGATCGTGCCGTTGGAAGATCAGTTGCTGATCGAAACCCGCATCAACCCAAGGGATATCGCCTATATCCGCCCTGGCCTGCCAGCAACCGTCAAGGTGACCGCCTACGACTCTTCGATCTACGGCAACCTGAATGGCGAGGTGGAGAACGTTTCCCCGGATACCATTCAAGACGAGGTCAAACGTGACCAGTATTACTACCGGGTTTACGTACGTACCAAGCAGGCGGAGCTGATGAATAAGGCGGGCAAGAAGTTCCCGATTGTACCGGGAATGGTGGCCAGCGTGGAGATCAAGACCGGGCAGAAAAGCGTGCTGGATTACCTTATCAAGCCGCTGAACAAGGTGAAAGAGTCACTGCGGGAACGGTAATTATTAAAGGCCAGAGAGTGGTTAGCCTCCCTGGCCTTATTTACGTTTCCACCTTCATCAGTCGATGAATCTGCGGATCAGTTCCAACAGCGCAACCAGCGCTTTCAGAACGATGAGAACTTTATCAATGAAAGTTTTCATCCGTTACTCCTTAAAAAGGAGTGAGAGCACTACCGCTTACCCTTCCATTGCCTGTCGCGGCAGGTATCTCATTGTTAGATGATGATGTTCTCATCCTGGCCAGAGACACCAACTCAGGCCGGAAAGTAAAAAAACCCGATTCACCATCGGGTTTTTTTACGCCTGAAACTCGCTCAAAAATCAGAAAAACTCACTGCCCGCGCCGAGCCCTGCCCACCGCTTCACCCAACTGCCACACCGCCATCGAATAATGTACGCTGTGGTTATAGCGGGTGATGGCGTAGAAGTTCGGCAGACCGTACCAGTATTGATAACGGTTACCCATATCCAGACGCAGCAGGCTGACCTGCTGATTACCTTCCAACGAGCCTTGCGGCGTCAAGCCCGCTGCGGCCAGCGTAGCCACCGAGTAGTTGGTTTTAAAACCAGTCTCTAAACCAGGAGCCTGGCCATTAGCCGGCACCGCCACCGTTGCCCCACGCGTCCAGCCATGAGCTTTGAAGTAGTTGGCCACGCTGCCGATGGCATCCACCGGATCCCACAGGTTGATATGGCCGTCACCGTTAAAGTCAACCGCATAGCTCTTGAACGACGAAGGCATAAACTGGCCGTAGCCCATCGCACCGGCGTAGGAGCCGCGCAGGGAAAGCGGATCGTCACCTTCGGCACGCGCCATCAGCAAGAAGGTGGCCAATTCACCGCTAAAGTAGTCAGCACGGCGTGGGTAGTTAAACGACAGCGTCGCCAACGCATCGATAATGCGCGTTTTGCCCATCACCCGGCCCCAGCGAGTTTCCACCCCGATAATGCCCACGATAATTTCTGGCGGTACACCGTAAACCTGATAGGCGCGCTGGAGATCCGCCTCATATTTATTCCAGAACACCACCCCATTCTGCACGTTGTCCGGCGTCAGGAACTTGTTGCGATAGCGGATCCAGGCACCGTTTGGTGACGTCGCTGGCTTGCCAGCGGGTGCCTGCTTATCCATCAGAGCCACCACCCAGTCCAGCTGTTTGGCCTGGGCCAGTACGTCATGCAACTGCTGGCGCTCAAAGCCGTGCTCCTGCACCATCTTGTCGATAAAGCGCGCCGTTGCCGGATTATTGGCAAAGTCGCCGCCCAGTGGATGAATGGCATGCTCCGGTTCAAGCACAAAGCCACTCTGCACCAGGCTATCTGGGGGGGCCAGTTGCTCGGTAGGTTTAGGCTCGCTGCTACAGGCAGCCAGCAAAGGGATCAGGGGTAAAAGCGTAACCAGGTGACGCATTGGATATCCATATAGGCCAGGCAAAAAAGTTGTCACTATGTTAAGCCATTGTCTGGCGCGAACAAACAGGAATCTGGTCCCCGGCGGCCTCATTTTGTTCACAAAATACCCAGCTAAAAAGCAAGGGCACATATACACTTACTAGTGCTTACCTTTAACAAGGCGATACCCGTTCAACGCCACTACGCTAGGTTGCTTCGTTGCCCCTGCGAACTGGCGCAATCAATGTGTTTTCTCTCCAAAGCAGCACAAGAGGAATAACGTATATGAGTAAGCTCCCCGATCAAGAACCGCCACGCCGTGCCCTGCTAAAACGTACCGCAGCCCTTTCAGTATTAGCCATGACCGGCATTGCCGGTTTCACCGCACCTTCAGTGGCCTTTGCCGCCGCAATGACCAAAGAACAGCGCGATAAAATGACGCCGGACGACATCATCGCCAGCTTTAAACAAGGCAATATGCGCTTTCGGGAAGGCAAAATGCAGCAGCATGACTATGTCGCCCAGAAGCAGGCCAGTGCTCAGGGGCAGTTCCCGGCGGCGGTCATTTTAAGCTGCATTGACTCACGCGCCCCGGCGGAACTCCTGTTTGACGTCGGCATTGGTGAAACCTTTAACGCGCGCGTTGCCGGTAATATCCAGAATGACGACATTCTGGGCAGCATGGAGTTTGCCTGCGCCGCTGCCGGAGCCAAAGTGGTACTGGTGATGGGACACACCGCCTGCGGTGCGGTAAAAGGAGCCATCGAAAATGTCGAGCTGGGTAACCTGACCGGGCTGCTCAACAAGATCAAACCGGCCATCGACAAGACCGAATTTAAAGGCGAACGCAGCGGTAGCAACTATGAGTTTGTCGATGCCGTCGCCAAAACCAACGTCGAGATGACCATCGCCGATATCCGCAAAAACAGCCCGGTGCTGAAAAAACTGGAAGAGGAAGGAAAAATCAAGATTGTAGGCAGCATGTACCATCTGGACGGCGGCAAGGTTGAGTTTCTCGCTTAACCCCTGGCTAACCTCTCACAACAGCGGTGGGCATTGGCTCGCCGCTGCTTATAACTCTTATTGATTATCAATGCATTACATCACATCCTGTTTCAATAATTATTCTGCGAATCATTAAAAATCCCTCTTTTGATCAAACAAGCCCCCAGCCATCAACATAGAATTCACAAAAAATTAAACTCATCAAGGATAGGGTTTTACATGGAAATTAAGGTTAATGGCCATTTGGTCGCACTGAGCAATATCCCACCAGATACTCCCCTGCTGTATGTCCTACGCAACGATCTACAACTCAACGGCCCCAAATATGGCTGTGGCCTGGGTGAATGCGGTGCCTGTACCGTACTGATCGACGGTGTTGCGGCCCGCTCTTGTTCCATCCCGCTGTCTGCAGCCCAAGGCAAAACGATCACCACGCTGGAAGGGCTAAGCCAGGAAGGCCATTTACATCCGGTGCAACAGGGCTTTATCGATGAACAGGCCGCGCAGTGTGGCTACTGCACCAACGGCATGATTATGACGCTGGTGGCGCTGTTTGAACGCGATCCCCAAGCCAGCGAGCAACAGATCAAAAACGAATTAGCCTTCAACCTGTGCCGTTGCGGTACCCATCTGGAAATTCTGGCTGCGGCGCAACAGGCCAAGCGGCTACTGGCCGAGCGCGGTGCCCAATGATGGAGATGCAGATAACCCGTCGCCGCCTGCTGCAGGCGGGTGGCGTAGTGATGGTCAGCAGCCTGTTACCCTTAAACGCGCTGGCGGGCAGCCCTGCCGCCGCAGGTCAAGCGATCCCTCTGGACCGTATCAGCAGCTTTATTGCCCTCAGTGCCGACGGCAAAGTGACCGCGTTTAACGGCCACGTCGATCTCGGCACCGGCATACGCACCTCACTGGCGCAGATTGTCGCCGATGAACTGGACGTGGCTTTCGACGATGTCACGCTGATCCTGGGCGATACCAATCGTACGCCCGATCAAGGCCCAACCATCGCCAGCGCCACCATTCAGGTAACCTCGGTTCCCTTGCGTCAGGCGGCTGCGCAGGTACGGCAATTGCTGGTGGAACTGGCAGCTATGGCCTTCAAGCGCCCGGCCGCACAGCTGACAACCGCCAATGGCTTCGTCTTTGCCCCAGATGCCCCCTCAACCCGCCTGAGCTACGCCGAGCTGGCGCGTGGGCAGGATCTGCATCTGCCGCTGAACAGCAATGTGGAGCTGAAAAGCCCGCAAAGCGGCCAGTATGTGGGCAAACCGGTCGCGCGCGTCGATATTCCGGCCAAGGTTCGCGGCCAACTGACCTATGTGCACGATATGCGCCTACCAGGCATGTTACATGGCCGGGTGGTGCGCCCGCCTTATGCCGGAGCAGACAGCAGCGCACCATTGGGAAAAGCGATGATCTCCGTCGATCGGGGATCCATCGCCCACCTACCCGGCATTGTCAAACTGGTGGTCATTAATGATTTTATCGGCATCGTGACCGAGCGTGAGGAGCAGGCGATCGCAGCCATGCGCCAACTAAAGGTGCAATGGCAGCCCTGGGCCGGGTTACCGGATCTGTCTTTGGATAAGCTGCACGCTACTCTGGAAGCCATGCCGAAAGCCGAGCGAATTCTGCGCGACGATCCGGGCACCACCGACGCCCTTGCCACGGTCACAACTCAGGTCAATGTCGACTACGTCTGGCCTTATCATTTACATGCCTCTATCGGCCCTTCCTGTGCCGTGGCCGAGGTGAACGCGCATCAGGTGGAAATCTGGTCTGGTACGCAAAATCCCCACGACCTGCGCAAAGACATTGCTAAATTGCTTGGCCGTGAGCCGGAGCAGGTACATATCAACCGTATGGAAGCTTCCGGCTGCTATGGTCGTAACTGTGCCGACGACGTTTCGGCAGATGCGGCCTTACTGTCACATGCCACCGGCAAGCCGGTGCGGGTGCAGTTGATGCGCGAGCAGGAAGCGGGTTGGGAGCCAAAAGGTACCGGGCAATTGATCCGCGTACGTGGCGGGCTGGATGCCAACCATCAGGTCGCCGCCTATGAGCTGAGAACCAGCTATCCCTCCAACAACGCCGTCACCCTGCCGCTGGTATTAACCGGCAAGGTCGCCAATCGGCCAGATGTACAGCAAATGGGTGACCGTACCGCCGTGCCGCAGTATGAATATCCGCATATGCGGGTGATTGCGGAAGATGCAGCCCCCATCGTGCGGGCTTCCTGGATGCGTGGCGTGTCGGCGCTGCCGAACGTGTTTGCCCATGAAAGCTGGATCGACGAGTTGGCCTACCTCGCCAAACAGGATCCGATCGCCTACCGGCTGCAATATTTAACCGATCCGCGCGCCATTACGTTGATCCACGCGCTGAAAAAACAGGCCAACTGGCAGGATGGCCCCGCCCATCGTAATCCGGTGGCCGAGGATCAAGAGGTGGTCAATGGCCGAGGTTTCGCCTATGCCCGTTACTTCCACAGCAAATTCCCCGGGTTTGGTGCCGCCTGGGCGGCCTGGGTCTGCGATCTCAGCGTTAATCGCCGCAATGGGCAGATCAAACTGAACAAGATCTACGTTGCCCACGACTGCGGGCAAATCGTCAATCCGGCCGGGGTGCGCCATCAGGTACATGGCAACATCATCCAATCTGCCAGCCGGGTCCTGAAAGAGTTTGTCACCTTTGACAGCAGCGGAGTGACCTCACTGGATTGGGGCGGTTACCCTCTGCTGCGGTTTGACGAACTACCAGAGGTGGATATCCAACTGCTGGATAACCCGCATGAGCCGCCGATGGGGGCCGGTGAATCCGCCTCCGTACCGAGCGCTGCCGCCATCGCCAATGCGTTATTTGATGCGCTGGGCGTCAGACTGCGTGAAGTCCCCTTCACCCCGGAACGGATCCTGAAGGCTTTAGCTACTGCCACCTCTTCCAGCCATGCAAACGGGTAACACATTATGCACAAGATAAAGAAAATCGCCGGGCTGGGCGCGCTGGCCGTTGCCATCATCGTCGCGGTAGGTGGGATTGCCACCTGGCAGCCAGAAATGGTGCAAACCGAACTGCTGGATACCCACAATTTCAGCCAGGCGCAGATTGAAAAAGGTGAACACCTAGCCGCTCTTGGCGATTGTGCGGTGTGCCACACCCGCCCCGGAGGTGAACGCAATACCGGCGGGCTGGCAATGGAGATCCCGTTCGGCACCATCTATACCAGCAATATTACGCCCGACCTGGAAACAGGAATTGGCAGATGGTCCTATCCCGCCTTTGAACGCGCCATGCGTCACGGGGTCGACCGCCAGGGCAATTACCTCTACCCGGCTTTCCCCTATACCGCATTTACCCGCACCAGTGACGAAGATCTCAAGGCACTGTACGCTTACCTGATGACGCAGCCAGCGGTGCACTACCAGCCGCCGAAAACCTCATTACATTTCCCCTTCAATATCCGTCAGGGTATCGTGACCTGGAACTGGCTCTATCTGACGCCCGGTGCCATGCAGCCAGACGCCAGCCAGAGTAAAGAATGGAACCGGGGGGCCTATCTGACAGAGGGGCTGGGCCATTGTAGCGCCTGCCATTCGCCACGAAACTTCCTGTTTGGGGAGCAAGGGGGCAGCAAACATTTGAGCGGCGGTGTTGCAGAAGGTTGGACCGCTCCGGCCCTGACCTCCAACGCTCAGATCCCGCTGGCCTGGAGCCAGCGGGATCTGCTGACCTTTATGCAAACCGGCTACTCGGCTAACCACGGCGTGGCCGCCGGGCCAATGGCACCGGTGATCGAGGAAGGTCTTTCTCAGTTGCCACCAGAAGATTTACAGGCCATTGCTACCTATCTGAGTTCCTTCCATCCTCAGGAGAAAAGCCTGCCCGGTAAGGCCCCAGAGATCAGCCGGTTAGCGGAGCAAAGCGTAGAACCGCTGTCTTCACAGGGGGCCCGGATTTTCTCCGGGGCCTGCATGGCTTGTCACTCTCAGGAGAAAGGCGCGCAGATGCAGGGTGTACGCCCTTCCCTGGCCCTGAACAGCAACCTGTATAGCAGCAGCCCGGATAATGCCATCCGCGTGGTGCTTTCCGGTATCCAGCATCCAGCCAAAGGCGAATTAGGCTATATGCCTGCGTTCCGTTATAACCTCAACGACGCGCAAATCGCCGCGCTACTGAACTATCTACGGCAGGACTTTGCCAAGCAAAAACCGTGGCCTGATGTGCAGCAACGGGTGGCGGAACTGCGAGCGGAAACCGCCCCCTCACCCCAACCCTCTCCCACAGGGAGAGGGAGCTGAACGGAGCGCGTGGCAGGGGGCAAAGTTATTCTGTAACTACTTAATATAAAGACACATTACTGTAATTCAGTGGTGGCACGATCGGTCCCCTCTCCCTGTGGGAGAGGGTTAGGGTGAGGGGTGTGAACAGAAGCCAGAAGCTACTTCTGTAACTTGGCCAACAGCGTCTTACGGGTAATGCCGAGCTGTTTGGCCGCCTCGGTCTTGTTACCGGCAGTTTGTTCCAGCGCCGCCAAAATCGCCTGTTTCTCGACCTGCTCCAACGGCTGGATCGCTTGGCCACATTGGCTATCAGGCTGCACATCGACGCACTGGCTGATGCTCAGCGGCAGCTCTTTTTCACTGATAAAATCCCCACTCAGCAGGATCACCCCGCGCTCAACGCTGTTCTCCAGCTCACGCACGTTGCCCGGCCAGGGGTATTTCAGCAGCATATCCATCGCCAACGGGGTAAATCCCTTAACCGTCTTACGGTTACGCTCGGCAAATTTGGCCAGAAAGTGCATTGCCAACAGGGGAATGTCCTCGCTGCGCGCCCTCAGCGGCGGGCTGTCCACCGTCACCACATTCAGCCGATAGTAGAGATCCTGGCGGAACCTGCCAGCTTCCACATCCGCCAACAGATCCCGGTTAGTCGCCGCGATCAGGCGTACATCCACCGACAGGGTCTGATTACTGCCCACCCGCTGGATCTCCCGCTCCTGGATCGCCCGCAGTAATTTCGCCTGCATCAACGGCGAGACTTCTCCAATCTCATCCAGGAACAGCGTGCCCTGATCAGCCTCCATAAAACGCCCTTCCCGGCGTTTATCGGCACCGGTAAATGCTCCTTTCTCATGCCCGAACAGCTCCGACTCCAGCAGAGATTCGCTCAAGGCGGCGCAGTTGATGCTCACCAATGGCCGTTCCTTGCGCAGGCTATTGGCGTGTACGGCCCGAGCTATCAGCTCCTTGCCGGTGCCGGACTCGCCGCTGATCAACACCGTCGCTTCGGAAGGGGCGATCATGGCGATCATTTCCAGCAACTTGCGCATCGGTTCACTGCGGCCAATAAAATTTTGCTGATCGAACCGCAAACGCTGCTTCAGATCCTGGTTCTCGCTCTTTAACGAGGTATGCTCCAGCGCGCGTGCCAGCGTGAGCTGCAGCGTATCGAAATCGAGAGGCTTGGTCAGATAGTCATAAGCCCCCGCCTTAATCGCTTCAACGGCAGACTCCACGTTGGAGTAGGCGGTCATGATCAGGATCGGGATCGCCGGGTTATAGCTTTTGATGGCCTTCAGCGCTGCGATGCCGTCCATTTCCGCCATCCGCACGTCGCTGAGGATCAGATCAAACGGTTGCGCCCTGACCTGCTCCAACGCTTGTCGGCCGTTATGCGCCACGCTGACTCGGTAACCCCAGCCGTTTATCAGCGCTTGGAGGATGGTGCAGTGGCTGAGATCGTCCTCAACCAGCAAAATATGTGCATTAGGCGTCTGCATAAACCTCTCCCTGCGGTGTTTGGTGACTAAGTGGGATCACCATTGTAAAGCGTGTGCCCGTTGGTTGGCCGCTGGTAACGGCGATCGTCCCCTGGTGCTCCTCGATCACTTTCTGCACCATGGTTAGCCCCAGGCCGGTGCCCGTCGCCTTGGTGGTGAAGTAAGGGTTGAAGATTTTTCCAAGGTCGTCAGGTGGGATACCTGCACCCGAGTCGCTGACGGTAATGCGCATCGCCCCATCCTGGGTTGCTTCAACTTCAACCTCGAGTACGCCATCCGAGCCAATTGCCTGAATGGCATTGAGATACAGATTCAACAACACCTGAGTGAGGCGATCAGGGTCGATCTCCACCAGCGGCAAAGCTTCATCACAGCGGGAACGGAGAGCGATGTTGTTACTCTCAGCATCCTGACGGATCAGGTGTAGCGAATGTTCGATCACCTCGTTAATCGCCACCCGCTGCAAACGCAGATCGGCAGGGCGCACCAGCGCCAGTAACTCGGTGATCACCCGGTTGAGACGATCGACCTCTTTCGCCATCACCTTGGCCAGTTCATGCTGTTCGCTACCCGCAGGCGAGCGATCGGCAAAATACTTGGCGAAGCCTTTGATGGAGGAAAGCGGGTTGCGGATTTCGTGGGCCACGCCAGCCGCTAAATCGCCGATAGCCGCCAGCTTTTCTTTGCGGCGGATCTCCTCTTGCAGCTGGCGAATTTCCCGCATATCGCGAAAGATAAACACGTTGCCCAGAAAATGGCCGCTGTGATTAACAATATTCGCCACGCTGATGCTCAACGGCAGGCTCTGCCCACCAGCCAGACGATGATCAATATCCTGTTCGATGATCGGCTGGCCGTGGCTACTTTTCTGCGCCAGTTGCTGCCATTCGGTGGGTAGCGCCTGATGGCTGGGCTGGCCAAACAGCTCGGCGGCACTGCAGCCCAACATCACTTCTGCCGCATGATTAACTACCCGGATCTGGTGCTGATCATTGGTGGTGATCAAGCCCATCGGCAAGTTACTGATAATTTCGCTGGAGAAGGCCCTTGAGTCCTGCAACTGCTGGCTGGAGCGTTGATAACGGCGCCCCCAGAACAGCGCCAACAAACTGGCTAACGCCAGCAACAGCAAGATGGACAGCAAAATCGAGGTGTTGCGCATATCCTTTGCCTGGGCGGCATCCAGCGCGACGGTGTCTAACGCCGCAAAAATGACGGTTTGCTCATCATCCTGAGGCTCGGCAGCCTCCTGCATACGCGATCGGTTCATCATATGGCCAGAGTGGCCACTGCCACGCTTGAGCGGCTTAAACCAACGGTAGGCTTCGAAAGCATTCTGCTGCCGATCCTGTGGCTCATCAAAGCTCGTCATATGCCACTGTGCATCGCTGGAGACCTTCAGCTCAGCCATCTGTTGCGGGCTATACAGCTGCTGGCCAACGCGTTGTGGATCGCTGTGCGCCAGGATGCGGCCAGAGCGATCGGTAATGGCGATGTACAGCACGTTTGGCTGATAGGCCATCTCCTCCAACAGAGTTTGACGCTGATCGTGACGCCAGCGCATGCCCATACCGGTACGAGCACCGGATTCAAACGAGCTCATCAACACCGCGCTTTTTTCTCGCAGCGTTTGGATCTCCACCTCACGCCCACGCTGCAGATCTTTAATGGCCAGCGTGATGATAATGCCGAGCAGTAACGCAACCGCTGCGATCGCAATCCAGGCAGGTAAGAGCGTCGATTTGGTTTTAAATTCCATGGGCTTCCTCTGCAACCGGCACGCCAGCGTGCGGGTAATTATTACCCACACTATCAGTATGGCGAGTAAAAATAACCCACTTTATCTCTGGATTGCGGCCAGCAAACGGCCATCCTCCTCTATCAGTTATTTTTATTACTGTCATAAACTTAACGCGCTTCATGCTGACACTCCTTGGCTGGTGCCCGTTGGTTGGAGCTAGCCCAGCCATAAAGGCGATCCTGGAACTATACAATTCCCATGCCAGCCTGAAGCTGGCACGACGGTTGCAATGAAAGAAATGGAATCCATGAACCCTAAACAAAAGGAAATCAATCATGACGCTAACTAAAACCACCTTCGCCGCCGTTATCTCCGTTGCCCTGCTGACCGGTGTTAGCACTACCGCGCTGGCGCAAAATGGTTACCACGCAAACATGACCAATGCACAGGGAACTCATCAGGGGATGGGTTATCAGCACGGTAACCGCGCGAACTTGACGCCTGAACAGCAAGCCGTCAGCCAGAAAGCCTTTGATGAGTTCCAGTCGAAAACCGCCGATCTGCGCCAACAGCTGATGTCCAAGCAATACGAATATCAGGCGCTTCTGACCAGCAAGCCTTTGGATGAACAAAAGGTCTTGGCCGTGAGCAAAGAAGTTACCGCATTGCGTGACAACCTGTATCAACAACGCGTAGCGCTGGATACCGATCTGGCCAAGGCTGGCGTGCCAATGATGGGCCACGGGATGGGCGGAGCGGGGATGCACAGCGGACGCGGCTGCCGTTAACCCCTAACATTACTCTGAGATAAAATCGGGAGAACACCAGCCCTGTTCTGGTTTCTCCCGCCAATTCTTCGCAATTCCAGGATTGCTCAGGCAGCCCCCGCCATTGATTCCCCCCTTAAGAACAATTAATAAGACTGATTTAAGACTTATTAATGAGAATATTCTTGGAAAATTGACGTAAAACAGCATACTAAAACGCTTAATCTCTATTCTTACGCCTGAATATAATTTTTTGTCGTATCACCTGAATAAAATCAAGTTCCTGCCATACTTATTTGCATGAGACAGAGACTGTCTCTTTGCGCACTTAACTTGCTCGGAGTTATCTCATGAATAAAACAATCATTGTTGTCGCTCTTGCTGCCGCCGTTCTCAGCGGATGTAACGCTAATCGCACCGCTTCCGGCGATACCTTTACTGCAGCGCAGGCCAGGCAGGCCAACTTCGTCACTTATGGCACGCTGGTCTCCGTGCGCCCGGTCACCATCCAGGGGGGTGATGGCACCAACGCCGCTGGGGCTATTGGCGGGGCCGTAGTCGGTGGCTTCCTGGGTAATACCGTGGGTGGCGGCTCAGGACGCAGCCTGGCAACGGCGGCGGGTGCCGTGGGAGGCGCAGCTGCTGGCTCAGGGATCCAAAGCGCCATGAACCGCAGCGCCGGGGTGGAACTGGAAGTGCGCCGGGATGATGGTGTGAATATCGTGGTCGTTCAGGCACAGGGCTCAACCCAGTTCCATACAGGGCAGCGCGTTGCACTGGTGACCAATGGCAGCACCACCACCGTATCACCACGCTAAAGGGAACAAGTTGCTTCACGGTTTAGGTGTCAGGCCGCAACATGGCCCCCTTGCTGATAGGATACAGAATTCAGGGACGAACTCCCCTTGTGGGATGATAGCGAGTTTTCCGGCTCGACCATTACAATAAAAAACGGAGTTAAACCTGATGTTTATCAAATGGATTAAACGCATTGCCCTGCTGTTGGTGGTGTTAATCGTCGGTGCGCTGGGCATGCGAGTTTATGACACCCAGCGTGGGCCATCGTTACAGCTTTGGCATACCTTTGTCCCTGATGAAATGCACGCCGATGAGATCGATAAGGCCAGTTGGGCGGATTATCTGACTGCCGAGGACGCCATTTTCAAAGAGGTCCGCCAGAATGTGACCGACAAGCTGGACAGCAGCCAGCAGACCTCGTTAAACCGCTACTATGCCGAAAGCCCAATCTATCCCGAAAAGTTTCCCACTGACTGGAACCGCTCCTACACCATGATGCCGGAAGGCAAACCGAAAGGCGCTGTGGTGCTGTTGCATGGTTTGACTGATACCCCTTACAGCCTGCGGCATATTGCGGATAATTACCGTGAGTATGGTTATGTGGCGGTCGGTATTCGTTTACCTGCGCACGGCACCGTACCGGGAGCACTGACCGATGTGGATTGGCAGGATTGGATGGCCGCCACCCGCTTGGCGATCCGTGAAGCCAAACGCCTGGCGGGTGATAATGTACCGCTGCATATCGTTGGCTTCTCAAACGGCGGCGCGTTGGCGATGAAATACACGTTAGATGCGTTGGATGACCCTAGGCTGACCAAACCCCAGCGTGTGGTGCTGATTTCACCGATGATCGGCGTCACCAGCTTTGCCCGTTTTGCCGGTATTGCCGGTTGGCCAGCCATCTTCCCGGCGTTTGCCAAGGCGGCATGGTTGGGGATTGTGCCGGAGTTTAACCCGTTCAAATACAATTCGTTCCCGGTGAATGCGGCACGCCAGTCCTTCCAGCTAACCCAGGCATTGCAAAAGCAGATTGCCGCCGATTCGCGCAACGGGAAAATGGGTGAATTGCCACCGATCCTGACGTTCCAATCGGTGATGGACTCTACCGTCAGCACCCGTGCGGTGATTACAGCGCTGTATAACCATCTCCCCGCCAACGGCAGTGAGGTGGTGTTATTTGATTTAAACCAGGCGGTAGCGTTTGGGCCGTTACTCCGAAGCTCATCCTATACCGCGCTGCCGCGGCTGCTGCCACCGCCACCGCGTAACTATACGGCCACCATCGTCACCAACGTGACGCCGGAAACCACCGATACCGAGGCGCGTACCATCGTCGCAGGGCAAACGGCAGAAACCACGGATCTGCTCGGTATCACCTATTTGCCGGATATCTTCTCGCTATCGCACGTGGCGTTGCCGTTCCCGCTGAGTGATTCCCTGTACGGGCGCTACCCGGAACCGCGCAATCAGTACGGTATCAGCCTGGGGACCTTTGCCGCACGTGGCGAGCGGGCGGTGCTAGTGGTCGGGCTGGATTCGTTGATGCGTCTGTCCTCCAACCCGTTCTTCCCTTATATGCTCAAACGCATAGATGACAATATTGGCTCTGCGCCAACGAAATAAGATAGGTTAACCACGGCCAGTGCCCATTCGGTACAGGCCGTGGTTTCAACCGGAAAAAATAGCCGAATTGAGCACGCTGGTTTTTATTGGGCACGCCTGAAACAGGTTACGCACTCCCAGTTTATGCAGGGCATTACGCCGGTGGGTATACACGGTTTTGGTTGAGATACGTAAGCTGTGGCCGATGGCTTGCATATTCATGCCATCGATCATAAACAGCAGTACGGCCTTCTCTCTGCGGGTTAAGCTATCCTGGAGAAAAGTAGCAACGGGAAGCTCCCCACCGACTATCTTGACTAACTCATTAAACACCGCGTCTACATCAGCATCCTCTGCAAAGGCAATATGTCGCCCAAAATCCAGGTTGAATTTTATTTTCATTTCACGTGGCAAAAAAATCACTTTGCCCGGGAATTTGGCAACGGCAATCAAGAACGACATTTCACTCATGGAATTCAACATATGAAAAACCAGCACATCTTCTTTACCAAAACTACTGGCGCTGGTATTTTTCAGTTCATTGAGTGCCATTAAGTTAATCACTCTCCCCTCGGCATGCAAATACGCCTTAAGCCCAACAAAAAAATAATAATTATCGGTAATTATATTAATTCTTCCAGCCATATCAATGGCACTCCTTTATGAAAAACAAATCTCCATCTCATCGCTACAACAGCAATCCGAGGCTCTAACATGGCCAAATGTAGCATTTTTAAATTCATGAGCTACGCTATCCATGGGCCACAACTAATAATAGTTAATGGTAAACACCACTTTACCATTCGCCTTGCCCGGCGTCGGAACCGCCGACGTTTTAATATAACGGGCAGCCAAGGGAATTCGAATTGTCGAACGACCATCTTCCGGTCAGTTCACGCTCTGTTCCGCTGAGAAGTTAAACAGCGTCAGTGCTTGGGCGCTCTCCCCCCAGCCAAGTTGGGTTGTCCATTTTGTTTCATAATAGGTATCTAGCATATTCAGGTTTCCCTGATAAAGTACCATCCCCACCGGAACGTCTACACCGGCCGAGATCACCGGTGGATTCACGGGAACGGTGACAGTAAGTTGCTGAGCGCTTCCTACCGTCACGGTGAGCGCTGCCCAACTCGGATTAGAGATAACCGTTATCAGCATTCCCATCAGTAAACCTGATACCTTATTTATCGGTCTTTGCATGGGTAACATCCTCTTTCACACAATCTATGTAGGCCATGACAGATAGAATAAGGCTGGAATTTGTGGCTACGCTAACCAAGGGCCAACCTTCTTTATTTATCCGAGAGGCATGCTCGTCGTTGCTCAATAGTAATTAATGGTAAACACCACTTTGCCATTCGCCTTGCCCGGCGTCGGTGCCGAAGCCGTTTGAATATAGCGGGCGGCCAGCGGGACACGAATGGTCGGGCTGCCATCTTTCGGCAGCGTCATAGCCTGTTCAGTTGAAAAATTAAACAATGTCGGCGTCTGGCTGCTCTCCCCCCAACCGAGCTGGATGCCTACGCCCGATGCCGCACCTGGAACCGTCGAGTCGATTTCCATCACGCCATTGGCAGCATCAATCACCGAAGTTGCCGGGGTTAATCGCACACCAATACTGTTACTGGTTGAGTTGGCTACAAGCCCGGTGCCGGTACTGTAATCGAACATCAGCGTACTGTTATCAGCATTATAAAAACCGTAGAAGGTTGGGCAATTGGTCAGCCTAATTGACGCATCAAGCCAAGGAGTGGTCGAACCTATTCGGTTAAAATACTCTCCGATGTCATATTCACCCATTGCAACAGCGACCAGCGGTGTGCTGCAGGTCTGTGCCGACACCGTTAATTGCCCCTGAAATTGAACCCGGGTAACCGTGATAGGCAATCCAGCTGTCGATGCATGATACAGCGGATTAACAATAGTCAGGCCAGCTACCGGAAGTTTCGACGCATCCAAGGTATGATTTCCAGGCGAAATAACACCGGTTTTAATCAGTGACACGTAGATGACCCTATTCGCCATATAAGGCTTATAATGCCCCCCAGTTATCGGGCTCTCGACATCGTTGGGAAACTGATAGTTTGGTTGGCCAACCTTGGCCGCATCACCATTATTGCTGCGGGAGATGGCAATGCCTATACCTGGAATGCCGGTCTCATATACCGCGCCACCGAAAGGGCTGCCTGACCAACTGGAAAGCGGCATAGGCGCCTGCTCAATACTCCAGGCAACGTTAAGCCACATTGAGGCAGGGTCCAACGTGGATGTACAGTCCATCACACTGATACCGGTTGAACCACTAATCCAGCGCCCTTGATAAATTACCGTTCCGACAGGAATATCTGCCCCTGCAGAAATCGCGGGAGGGGTTAGTTGAACGATATCGGTGCGGGAGCCACTACCTAACGCTGTGCAGTTTACCACCGCCCAGGCGCTGTTACTGGCTACCATGAACATAAGTAGCCCAATTGTACGCTGCATTATTCTCTTCATTCTTTCACCTCTGGCACAACCGTATGCGCCACACTTGCTATATTTTTATATGTTCTGGACGACGTAAATGATTTAGCTTCATCAGCCAAATAAAGGCCATACCGGACGGTTATCCTTGGTTAACAGCCGATATCGCATCATTGTTCGCCAGTTTCACTCTCTGGGAACCGGCTGATGTCGTCGCCGCACAAGGAGAGTTGAATTGCTGTATCTGCGCCTGGCCCTTGGCTACAGGCATCAGCACATAGCTGACGGTGCATTGCATCTCACCGCCTTCACCCCATTTCACTCGCAACTGGCCCTTGTCTTGCGACACACGCGCATACAGTTGCCCGCCCTGGCCCACTGAGCCTACGCTGTTGCCTTTGCTATCAAAGATATCGGCCCCAAACGGTACCGGCTCCCCTTGATAGGTCGCGTTCACCAGAATTGGCGTCCCCTGCTTAGTTGTATATTTCATTTTCACTACCGCACCGGAATATGGCGCGACTTTCTGGCTGGTGTTATCCAACTCCACATCGGCCGCCGTCCCTTTCGGATCGATACTGATCTCGTTCATCTGGTACGGATTCAGGTAAGGCACTATCGCGTACCCCCGTGAATCGATGCTCACGCCCGGATATGAGGAAACTTTCGCTCCCTCTGCACCCTTGGCTTCCACCAGCGCGAAGGTGTCCGACGTGTACGGCGTAAAGGTCACCCCACCAGAGTGGGCGATCACCGTGCCGTTCATCCCGGCAGAGGCGCTTTGATAGCCTTTACCGGTGCTGTAAGTACCGCTCAACGCCGTGGCCGGGGTACGATAGTTACCGCTCAGCGAGCCACTGGAGCCCATGCCCTGATTGGCATTCATCGCCATCACGCCGTAGCTGAACTGATTATCCATCCCGGCAGTGCCGGATACCGTAGCCTGCTGGCCATAACGGCCGCTGCTGTCATGCGACAAATCCATCCGCAACTGTGGCGTGTGGGTTTGGTCGCTACGCCCCAACGGCAGGCTGAAGCTCAACAGATAGTTGGTCTGCGCCGTGCCCAGGCTGGAGAAACTGCGGTTAATGCTCAGGCCGTAGGACAGGTCCTTATAGCGATTGTTGTAACCTACCTGGTACTGCTTCTCGCTGCCGTCTTTGTTCCAGTAATTCTGCAAGGAGCCGCTGATATACAACTGGCCCCAGTTATCCGGCAGACCTTGTCCCGCGGTCACCGTCAGGCGATTTTTGGCTCGCGAGATCGACTCCGGCGAGAACCCTTCTGCTACCGCGTCACGAGTCTGCATCGCGGTCATAAAGTCCATAAAGCCATCGGTTGAGAAGCGGTACGCCGCCAGCGACAGGTTGCTGTTGGTTTCGCTGATCAGCTTGCTGTAGCTCACCCTGTAACTTTGCCCACTCAGGCTATTACCCGCCTCATGTCGGCCATTGGCGTCGGTGTCGTTCCCCAGATGGGTACGCGCCTGCGTAACATCAAATGCCCAGGCACCAATCGGCGTGCCTACCGCCGCACCCAACTGCAATGCGTAGTAATCCTGGCTAGCCTGCAGGCCACCATAGCCGGTGATGGCGTTAGTCAGCCCCAGTTGATAGGTGCCCTGATACAGTGCCGGTTTCTCACGCAGGTTATCGCTGCGTACTTCACCTGCGGTGATCGAATAACGTGATGACCCAGGTCGCAGCAGTTGGGCCACCGAGGCATAAGGCACGCTGAAAGTCTGCTCGGTACCGTCGGACTCACGTACCGTGACCTGTAGATCCCCACCGTAGCCGGTTGGGTACAGATCGTTGATCAGGAACTCGCCCGGCGTGACCGTGGTTTCATACAACACCTGACCGCCCTGACGTACGGTAACGCGGGCATTGGTGCGGGCAATGCCACGGATATCCGGCGCATAACCGCGCAGGGACTCCGGCAACATCCGCTCATCACTGGCCAGTTGAATACCGGTAAACGGCAGCGTATCGAACAGTTGCCCGGTAGTGTTCGATTGGCCCATTAACACGCGAGCCTTGAGTACTGGAATATCGCGCTGCAAATAAGTATTGAGGTTGTTGTACTGGTTCGGCCCATTGTCCATCCGGGTATAAGACCCGTTGTGACGTAGATACCAGGCGCCGACATTCAGCCCGGCGTTCACACCGGCAAACAGCGAATTGAAGGTTTTGCCGTGCGATTCGCTGGTGTAGCCGTTGACGTTGTAGCCCATCAAGAGTGCCGGTACGCCGCTGTCCCACAGCTCTGGGCTAACGGTGCCGCGGGCAGTGTTGAGCATGTAAACCTGCGGAACCATAATATCCAGGCGTTGCTCATTACTGTCGTAATTCACCTGAGCCACTGGCAACTGGCTCTGGAGATCGAAACAGACTTCCCCTTTGCTCAGCGAGGTTAAAAAATCAGCTGGCAGCTTAGCGAAATCAAACGCAATGTTTTTAATCAGTTCGCGGGTCAGGCAGGGATAAACGCTTTTATCTGCCCGCGCTTTGAATTCAATGTCGGTATTGCTGATCGGTTGATTATTAACATACAAAGCCGTTTTATAGACCCCAGGCAAGCCCGAGGAACCATTGGCAAAGCGACTGAGGTCAACCGACTTTTCATCATCCACATTCAGGAAAGAGGCATCGAACTCAAGATTTTTGGCAATACCTTGCGGTGTAGAAACCGCGATCTCAGCATTAACGTTAGCCGCAAAAAAAGTTGATAAAATAGCTATGGCCAGTGGCGATAACTGTGCACGCAGACCATATTGAAAATATTTAGACATAGATATCCCTTCAAGAACTGATTCCTGAATAGCGATCAACAAATTAATGCGAGAGTGTTTTATATAGCGGGGACGTTATTTTATCACTGCATCAAAAGTATTAACCGCACCGTAATCATTTACGAAACTCCCTGTAACCTTACTACCTGCACTGCCCGCCAAGTCCAATGTCATGGTGCTACGAGGAGCCACCATCGCATGGTCAAGTTTTTTACCATTTACCGACAGGTTGACCAACGAGACATAATAAGGCGTTGGGTTACTGGCCTGTACCCGATTACCCTGGCTGTTCCAGGTTAGCGCTTTAGCCGCTTCATTGGCGTTACCTTGCAGACCCGCTGGGCGATAAAACAGCTTGATGCGCGAACGGAACGCCATCTGCAAGCGGTTCTCAGTGACTTTAGCCTGGGCTTTGGCTGGGACTTCCAGCACGTTCAGCCAGAACACCGATTCTTTATCCATCGGCAGCGAACCACCGGCGTAGCTGATACGCAACGTCTGGCCTTTGCTTGGCTCCACACGGTTCATCGGGGGCGTCAGGACAAACGGCACCTTGATCGCTGCCGGTTTGGCATCGGCGTCACCGTTATCGATCCAGC
This sequence comes from Serratia sp. 14-2641, assembly GCF_001692375.1. NCBI lineage: Bacteria > Pseudomonadati > Pseudomonadota > Gammaproteobacteria > Enterobacterales > Yersiniaceae > Serratia > Serratia sp. 14-2641. The sequence goes on from NZ_LXKR01000101.1 coordinate 79,081, forward strand.
TTTGCAACAACACCGGTGATGGACCACCGTTACTGATTTTGACGCTGACTTCTTTGGCATCAGAGGGGTAAATCACCCGCGTACCACTAATCACCACGCTGGCCAGGCTACTGACGCTGAACAAGGCTGCGGCGGCAACAACGCCAACTTTTAGCACATTAGTAGAGAGTAACTTCATCATAGACTCCGGGAACTGACAGATTGGGAGGGGCATTCCCCCTCCCACAGTCCATTACTGGTACTGAATAGAATAAACAACGCTGCTGACTACGGTACCCGCAGTGGTCGGTGCCTCTGCGTAGTAACGAACGATGTACGGCAGTGTGGCGCTACCACCGGTAACGTCTTGATAAGTCATCGCGCCAACCTGCTCTTGGCTACCGGCTTTGATCACGGCCTGAGTTGGGCTTGAAGCGTCAAGCAATTGCAGGCTGACGTTGGTAGCACCACCGGTAGTGTTAAGCAGGCGACCAGTCACGGCATCAACGGAAGCACCCGCCTGGAAGAAGGCAGAAGCTGTCTCCAGCGTGCCAGCGCAGTTGCTCAGGGCCATTACGAAACCGGTATCACCGGCAGTGAAAGTGGCGGTTTGCAGTTGGCTGGTGCTTACGGTTGGCAGAATAACGGTCGCATCCGCTTGCTGGCCATCAACCACGACGTCACAGGTATTTGCAGTCAGTTCACCGTTAAAGGTGATGGTGCCGGTAGAAGCTGCCTGAGCCAGGCCAACAGTACCGAAAACAGCGATCAGGGATGCAGCGATTGCTAACTTTTTCATATATATTCCTACTTACCTTGTATTATGAATACCATTTTAATATCCATTAAAATGGCCTGGTGAATACCCATGGGGATGGATATAGCTAGATGACTCTAGCATTTATATTAACAACAACTTACTTAATAAATAGCGAAGAGACTCGGTGGTTATCGACGGAATAGCCAATACCATGAACGTTCGCTATAAAATCTTCCGGGAGTCCAAGTGACGCCAGTTTCTTACGCAATTCATTTATTGCATGCCATAAACGCTGGCTGGACGAAGATAAATTAATCTCCTCCCAAACGTTTTTCATTATGTCATTTTTATAGATGACGGCATCCCGGCAATTCGCCAGAAAATAAATCAGTAATCGGGTCTGGATCTCGTTTAGAGAGATAACCTTGAAAAACAGGGTGCGCTCAGAAGCTCCATCAGAGTAATAAAGGAGTCTTCGATTGGCAATATCGAATTGAATGTCATCATCAATTAGGAATCCATAAAGTCTATTTTCCATATGCATCTCGGATTATTATTTTGGTTTAATAACAAAAATAACAAACCTCCCTTAGGTGAGACATTATAGGAGCAATTTCCACTATGGCAACCGCGCCAAGATGATCACATTGCTATCTCTAAAAGTCTCATAACAGCGTTAAATGCTGAGCAATTCATTTCAATCAGAACTTACCGCTAGATGACGCGAATCATTCTGGTGTTTTTCATAACTCATTACTTCACTTCATTTGAGTAGTCATAAATGTCAAAGATTTTTATCTTACAACATTTATAGCTACCTATTAAATTTTACTCATTAACATTCAATCCGTTACCTACAAACCCACGATTAGGATTTATCTGTCACACCGATATATAAAAGACGCTACCGGTGACTCTATCCTTTACCTCAGTAAGATGAAGCCGCTTTACTTCGCTCTCCCCTTGCTGATGGAATAAATACTAGGCCATTAATGGGATTATTCTGAGTGAAGTAGTTTTATTCTTGATAAAAAACAAAAAAATGCATGTAATTCAATAAATTAAAGAATAACATTAAATCAGAACAGACTATTCTCAACCGTTCTTAAATGACAGTCACTCTCATTTAAGATTGATTATTAACATATTGTTTTTTAAATGAATGTGAATTGTTACTGATTTTTCATACCACTATAAACGGTTAAACTATACTTTAAATAAGCCGGACACTCAGACAACAAAAAGATAATATACTGAAATGAAACATAAAGTTATCATTAACGACACCGTACTGTACCTGCCAGAAGAGCACCGCCTGTGCCCACTGCGCGCTCGGGGTAAAGAAACCGTTTTGAACGTTCCTGCCAGCCGTTGCCTGCAATTAATGTTGCAACATCCCGGCGAGGTAATCAGTCAAAGCGACTTTTTTAACGAGGTATGGCAAAAAAACGGTCAATATGTCACTGCCAATACCCTCTATCAGAACATTTCATTGGTAAGAAAAGGGATGCGGGAAGCTGGGCTGAGCAAAAATATCATCAGAACGGTTCCCAAAGTCGGGGTGGTCTTTTCCGGTACTGTTGAAATACAGCAAGAAGAGAGCGCCAACGTCATTGTGCAACAAAGCAATAAACCAGAGCCACCGCCCGTCGAGGATCTGCAGCCCGAAATACCGCCGACAAAACGCACGGCTTTAAACCAGACCAAGCTATTGCGCTATGGCCTATTTACGACGTTCATCATAGTTATGCTGATCCTGCTGGTCAGTAATCAGTCGCAAAGCGCACGTTTTTTTGACAGCCACAATAGAGTTGCCACGATCAATCAATGTTCTGTCTATATAGATAGAGACGATCTGGAAACCAATGTGGCTGGCTACAAGGAATATTTGACCGTCAACAATGTGGTCTGCAATCCGGATGAGTTTGTCTACATCACCAGAACGCCAGCAAACCACAGCACGCTGGTATTATTTTGCGATACCACTGCACAAGGCGATTTGAGATGTTCCTCACGATTTCAAATCGATAATCAACACGATCCTCTTTCCGGCCTGCGACCAACGGGGAGCCAATAGCCGTTTAACCATAAAGGTAAGGGAACAACGAACGGCGGCGGCGTAGTTGCATTCGTCATGTAGGCCCGGTAGATTGCAAGAGACCTCACGAGTGGTGTACCTACTTGGGAGAAGGGAGTTTTCTTGTCATTAAGGGATTTACCACATGAGTGCTGCACCACAAAATACCACCTCACCTGCGTTTATTCTCGCCTCCTGGGCTGCCCTGCTGGGCGGTTTTGCGGTGTTCCTGCTGGGCCTATGGAATGCTGAAATGGAGCTGAATGAAAAAGGCTACTACTTTGCCGTACTGATCCTCGGCCTGTTCAGTGCCATCACCATCCAGAAAACAGTACGCGATCAGCAAGATAACCTGCCGGTGACCCATATCTATATCATCACCTGCTGGGTGGCCTTTGCCATCGCCGTTGGCCTGCTGTGTATCGGCCTGTGGAATGCCAAGCTACTGCTGAGCGAAAAGGGCTTCTACGGAGTGTCCTTCTTTTTGAGCCTGTTCGGCGCCATTGCCGTACAGAAAAACACCCGCGATATGGCTAATAAGCGCCGTGCCGAAGGGGATGATAACGAAGAAGCAGGATCGCAGTTCCCTACCGAATGATTTTTATAAGGGGGCCAGGCCCCCTTTTCTCTCCAATCATGTTTCCTGCCAACTTCAGCCTCAGGCCAATGCTTTAGCCTTAAGCTGCTGGTATTCACTTTCAGTGATCACGCCATCATCCAACAGCTTTTTGGCATCCGAAATTTGCTCGGCCGGCGATTTGCCTGCCACCTCACGGATATACTCGTTGGTGGCTGAGACAGATTTTTGCACCTGCGCACGATGCCGCTCGGCCATACCTTTACCACGGGCAATCAGATAGACCAGGGACGTTAACAGCGGGATGAACAGCAGGAACACAATCCATACTGCTTTATAAAAGCCGCTCAGTTGGTGATCGCGGAACAGGTCGGAGACGACCTGGAACAGGATAAACAGGTAGGCAATAAAGAAGAAGAACGAGAAGGTGGTAACCAGAATATCCCACAGGGTGAGTAGGTGATAAGTCATTAGCGCTCCTTATGGTCTAGCAAAACCAGGATAAAACGGCTTTCAATAACAGATTGATGTTTAGCACCATAAGTATATGTCGGACTTTCATTTTTTCCATGTTGGACGGGAAAAATACGGGAAGGGAGGGTATCTGTATGGGTAAGGCACGGGCCCCTCACCCTAACCCTCTCCCACAGGGAGAGGGAACCGATCGAGTGGGCTGAAAATGCGGTGATGTACCTTGGATGAGGGCGTTCAAGTTTACTGAGATGACTTCTTTACTTGCAAAGTGCAGGGGCTGACAGCTCCCTCTCCAAAGGGACCCATCGAGTGGGTTGAAAATGCGGTGATGTATCTTGGATGGGGCGCTCAAGTTTACTGAGATGACTTCTTTACTTCCAAAGTGCAGGGGCTGACAGCTCCCTCTCCAAAGGGACCCATCGAGTGGGCTGCAAATGCGGTGATGTATCTTGGATAGGAGTGTTCAAGTTTACTGAGATGATTTCGTTACTTCCAAAGTGCAGGGGCTGACAACTCCCTCTCCCTGTGGGAGAGGGTTGGGGTGAGGGTTATGCGTTACGCCAATGGCCATGCAGGATGACATCGTCGACAATTTCCTGCACGGTCAGTTTTGCCTCAACGTCGTTAAAAAAATCACTGGCCACAATTTCAGTCTTATCATTCAGTCCAGCAATCACCGTGAGGTGACTAGCCGGGTAAACCTCATGGACGCGAGTTTGCAGTTCGTCCAGCATCGCCTCACGGGCTTTCTCAGACAGGTTGTCGAACAGGTTGTTATCAACTTTTATTTGAATATTCATTGGCAGTCTCTAGCAATGGGTTTGGGGTTATCCTTATCATGATAGGCTCAATGTACAATTTTTGGCTAGTACCGGTTCACCGCGCTGAACATCAATTTTTTATTCTGACAAATGTCAAATTTATTACATTTTACTCTATTAAGAAACCCAATATTCATTATATTAGCGGGAAACAGTCAAAATATAGACTGTATTATCAATGCCAATTAAACAGTGCAGTTCCACTTCCCCGTAAATGCTGGATATTGTCGGTAGTCACCTGTAACATCACAATAAAAACCAAATAGGAATTATCCTATGAAATTACATCTAACTGAATTTCTAGCAAACTTTTATTGCACTCTTTGGATTTAAAAACGGGTGGTAAAAATTTTATTCTATTTAATCCTAACTCTGGCGTTTTTTAAGCGAAAAAATAGGAGTTTTCTTTGGTACAGCGTAAATTTCTCACTCTAACAGAAGTCCGAAACCTGATGAGTGCTGCCAGAAACACACCGACTGGAGTACGAGATAGCTGCCTGATCTTACTGGCTTTCCGCCATGGATTACGTATCAGCGAACTGCTGCGCCTGCGCTTTCGCGATCTTGAAATGGCCGAAGGACGGATAAATATACGCCGGCTTAAAAATGGATTCTCTACCGTTCATCCTCTGATGAATGACGAATGCGAGGCAATTATGGAATGGAAGCAGCACAGAGCCCAATGGAAACCAGGTGCAGACCCGGACATTATCTTTATTTCTCAGAGAGGAACTCAGCTATCGCGGGGTCAAGCCTGGCGTATTATCCGCCAGGCTGGCGAACTGGCGGGCACGGTCATCAATACGCATCCCCATATGCTGCGCCATGCCTGCGGTTATGAACTGGCGGAAAGAGGCGCCGATACCCGCTTGATCCAGGATTATCTGGGGCACCGAAATATTCGCCATACCGTACGCTATACCGCCAGTAATGCGGCACGTTTCGCTGGAATATGGGAAGCGGGTAAACGAAAAAACGGCTAAACCAGCCGGAGTAACCTTACTTTTTGTGTATTATACAGACAGCCATGCTTTACCCCCGCCGGAGATTGCTTTCATCAGCGATCTCCGGCGGGGGCAGTAACCGATATAGGGCTATTGATTAAAACAGGCATAAAGCTCTACTTCACTCTCAATGCCAAGCTTGCCCATCATGTTGCGTTTATGTGCACTCACGGTCTTGACGCTGCGGGAAATCTTCTTCGCTATCTGCGAAATACTGAAGCCCTCCTGCAATAAGCTATAAACCTTTATTTCCGAGCGGGAAAAAGGTCTGGCATCGACGTTGGATAGACTAGTCTCCTGTTCACAACGCAGAGACGGACTGATAACAATCTTGCCAGCCAGAACCTGATCGACCTGATTAACTAACTGACGAATATCTTCAGATAAAGCAATATAAGATGCCCCAGGCAGGTAACCCGGGCAATCCAACACCTGTTTTCCTGGCACATCGGTCATAATCAGTAGCGGTTTGTCTTGCCTGACCGATTGAACAAATGACAGTAACTTCGCCCCCATAGTGATATTTTCATTCAGGCCATAGAGCTCACTGACGATCAGATCGGCATCAGATAAATCATCATCAAATACCAAATCATAGATAGAGTGCGCCGGTACGATCTCAGCATCGGGCAGTTTGCGCCTGAATAACTGATGCAAACCATGCCAGGTAACAATGCAGGGATGCATAATCATTATTTTTTTCATCGAGTCTCACCACTCAGTCCGTTTATCCTGGTTAAATAAACCAGCCTACCCGCCAGCAGGTAGAGCTCCTCATTGGTTGTCATCTGTAACTTTCTAATGATCGATTTCTTCTGCGTGCTGATGGTTCGTACATCTTTGCCGGTCACATTGGCGATAGCCGTGGCACTACGCCCGCGCAGTAAGGCCAGCGCAATTAATCTTTCCTGCTTACCTAATAAAGCCACATTTTTGGGCGTTTTGTCAGTCTGATCGCGACCTAAACATTGGGTGATTTGACAAAGGTTAACCGGATCGATCAATACCGTATCTACGCCGAAAGCGTGGAGAAGTTGCACCATCCAGGCCATATCATGCTGCAACCAGATCACCGAGTTGGTTTTAAGATGATAACTGGCAATATCTGACAAAAAGGATAATAACGACAGATAATCTGTGCCACGAGATAATGAGCTAAACAAGATCACATCAGGTTTAAATTCATAAACTTTCTTTTTGGCATCGGTCAATTTACTGACCCGGCAAAAACTTAACTCCGTGCTGCCCGCGTCACCCAGTAACCGCTGCAGCCCAATCCAATTGATCCTGGAAGGCTCTACAACCAGAATTCGCTTGCGGCTTTCCGCTGTCGCATGCTCAGCTTGCTGATGATTTGCCTGCTGCATTTTTCCTCCTAAATAACCGTGTTTAGTGCCATTTCCCCAGGCTTGAGGCCTCGTTAAAAAGCACATTCAAGGATACAAAAAGGTCACACCCACCACGGCCTTGACATTACCCGCCACTACCTGACCGGTAGTGCGTGCATAGTTGGCAGTCAAACCTAAACTGACTGCAGAACTACCGACGGTACCCAGCGCGACGTTCCTGTTGGTCGGAATAACGCCATTGCGGTTGGCAACCTGAATGCCAATCCCCTGAGCCACTGGCGCAGAAGCTGTGTTGGCAAAAATCGTGGATGCGGCATCCGTGGTTGGCCCGGTCAGGTAATAGGCCAGATTTTGATTCTGGGCACAGCGTACAGTCAACGGTATCAACACCGTTCCCGGGTATTCTGGCAGATTCACTGTGACGTCGCGGGAAGAAACATCACAGCCCCCCGTTGGCACTATCACATTGTTATTCGCATACAAATTCCAGGTAAAAGTCGCCGTCCGAATATTACCTCCACCGATAATATCCGACCCAACCTGGTGCATAACCAAAGAGGCAAAGAGCGTACCGCTGTTGACGACAACGCCACCAGCAGCAGAAATCGGCGTAAGATAAAGCTGCGTGTTCCATCCCACATATGCCCCAGAGGTAAAGTTTCGGCTAGAGGTTGCCGAATTGAGCGGGAATGGGTAACTCGAACCGTAATATTTTAACGAGCCATTAAAATTACTCAGAACCCCGCCATAGGCCGAACCTTTCAACATACTAACCATATCGTTTCTTATGGTGGGGTTATCGTTTTTACAATAAATAGAACTGGATAGATCGACCACCAGGTTCTGGCCAACCGCCACAGAAGGTTGCAGATTAACGTAGACATTTGCCGTCGCAGTTCCCGAGGCACTGTTTAACGTATTGCCTGTCGAGTCGTAACAGGTAAAAGCTGATGAACTCGCAGAATAACCAGCCAGCAATGCAAAAAGTACGGATGGCCTTATAACCCGTCGCAGCATATGAATTTTTTTCAGGTTGTTATACTTCATTGTTCCTCCTTGCTCAGGCATAGGTATAAGTCACATTAATTACCGCCTGAATACTCCCCTGCGTCACATTGCCGCTAGGAGTAATGGCCCTCACCTGCAAAACCAGGCTGGCGGCCAGCGATGCGTCATTCACCGCCACAACTTTGGTACTGCCGTTAGGCAGATTTACCCCACTGCTATCAGCCAGTTGCAACGCAATATTGCGTGCCGCCCCCTGATTGGCGTAATAACTTCGGCTGCTATCGGCCGTGCCGGAAAAGGTCGCGGTCACCTTTGAGGTCCCTACCGGGCAGTTGGTGAGGTTCAATGTCACCGAATGCCATGGCGAAGTCGCACCTGCCGCCAGCAGGTTGAAGGTATACAAATCACCCAGCTCTACCGTAGTGGACACGGTGGATACCGTGCAGGGTTTTGCCACCACCTTGCCATTGATGGTGATGTTGACATCTGCCGCATGCGCCAGGGGGAGTACCATCATCAGTAACCACCCCGCGATCGGACCCAGCTTGCTCATGTTCATAGCCCTTTTCTCCGGTTACTGAAATTCCAGGGTGAAGTTTGCCGTCGCTCTAACCTGCCCGGCAGTCACCGGGGCACGGGTCGCCATCAGGCGCGCATAAAAATACAGCGTATTGGATTGCCCAGCGGTGATGTTTGACCAGTTCAACCCACTCGAGATCTCATTGAGAGCAATGGCATTGCCGTTGTTATCGAGGATCTGTATACCCATGCCGGCTGCTGCACCGGCCCCACCGTCGATTTTCAGCAAAGTCAGATTGTCGCTGTCTGCCCCACCGGTGAAACCCGTTTTCACCGCAATGGCTGAACCGCCGCATTTATCGAGCACGATGCTGAACGGCACCATCGGCGTTGTCGCCCCTACCCGATGTAGCTGCTTGGCCGCATTACTCATCAGATCCACCACAAAACTTTGCGAACCCGGCGCTATGGAGCAGGCATTGTCCTTAACATAGCCGTTAATGGCGATGGTACTGTCCGCAGCCTGCGTTACCCTGGCGCTAAACAGCGCCAGCAGACACAGGCTATAAAGTTGTATTCTCATTGCTCGCCTCTCCCGCCCGGTGTCATCGGCATACTGCCGTTAGATAGCTAAGTGCCCGCTGCTGACTTTCCGGCGGCAGTTGGTAACTCGTCACGCATTGCTCGCCTGCACCCTCGCCCCATTTGGCTTTCACCTCGCCACTTGGTGGCAGCCCGGTCAGATACACCTGTCCGCCGTCGGCAACAATGCTGCCAGAGCGGCCATTATCGAAGGACACCACCGACCCGAATGGCAACGGTTGTCCGTTATAGGTCAGCGTCATCAGTACCTTCAGCCCGATATGAGTTTTAAAATCAGCCAGCACCACCGCGCCGTGATTCGGCACTACGCTGACCACCGCGTCATCCAGCTCGACGTTGTTTGCCAGCGTATTGGGGTTCAGCGCCACGCGGTTTTCACGATAATCCATGGCAAACGGCAGTACGGCATATCCCCGCCAGTCGGTACGTATCCCGCTCTGGTTTTCCACCGATACGTTACCCGCCCCCGGCGCTTTGACCAGGATCAGCGTGTCATTCAGTGGTTGACTCAGGGTGATGCCATTTTCATGGGCCAGCACACCGCCGCTCAGCCCGTAATACAGTTGGCTGGTACCGCTGCTGCGGCTGTAACCCACGTTGGCGTTGCCAGAAGCCCCTCGATAGTTCAGCGATGTGTTACCCGTCCCGCCTGAAGTGCCCGTTCCGCCTCCGGCGTAACCAGCCTGCACGTTGTAACTCAGGTTGTTATCTTCCAGTAACGTGCCATACACCCCAGCCTGATTGGTCATCCTACCGCTCAGATCGTCAGACATGCTGTAGCTGACGCTAGAGCGGCTGAAAGCGGACTGGCTGTCGGAACGCAACCAATGGCTGAACGGGATGCTGATGTTAAAGGCCAGCATATTGTCGCGTCCGTCCTGCCAGGCATTTTTGGTCAGGCTGTAGCTGAGGGTATAAGTGATATCCTCCAACGTACCGCTGTAACCAGCCTGCAGTTGTTCATCCGCCTTACCGATCCCCCAATAAGTCTGATGGCTACCGGTCAGATAAAAGGTGCCATTGTCCCCAACCTGCTGAGTCACCGTCATCTGCAACCGCCCGCGCTTGTTGTAGGCCAGATTGTAGTAATCGGTAAGTTTCGGAATGAGCTCAACAATCCCTTCATCGGTTGCCGCCTTGTAACCGCTCATCTGGCGCCAGGTCGTGTCACCCAGCGCGTAATAGCCGCTGGTGGAATAGCGATAACCGAGCAGTTGCAGGTTGGTGCCCCACTCGTTTAATGCCTTGTTATAAAGGAAACGCAGCGACTGTCCCTGATGGGTGCTGTCATCCGGCAAAGTCGCGCTAGCCTGGGTGATGTCCAACGACACGGCGCCGAAAATGCCCAGGTTTTTAGCCACTCCAAGGTTGAACGCACGATAGCGATCGGCAAGCTGGGTGCCACCAGACAGCGTCCAGCCGTCAGCCAGCCCCCACATCAGGGTGCCCTGGCCAAAGGTGGGCTTTTCTTGCTGATCGTTGCCGCTGCGATACTGCCCCACCATCACCGTATATCTCACCTGCCCTTGGCGCAGCAGCCCAGGAACCGACGTATAGGGCACGGTAAAGACCTGAGCCGTACCGTCGGCTTCCTGAATGCTGACCTGCAAATCACCGCCGCTGCCCGATCCAGACAGATCGTCGATGGTAAACGGGCCTGGCGGCACCGTGGTCTGATACACCTCAAACCCATTCTGCTTGACCGTGACCCTGGCGGTGCCGCGGGCAATTCCGCGGATCACGGGAGCATACCCTCGCTGGCTGTCTGGCAACATATTGTCATCCGTCGCCACCTGTACGCCGCGGAAGTTCACGCCGTCGAAAACGTCCCCTGAGGTATAGCCGTCACCCAACGTCAGGCGACTGCGCAGCAGCGCAATGTCCCGCTGCAAATAGGTATTGACGTGCTGCCAGCGGTTTTGATTAGAGCTCGATCCACCGCCGCTGGTGTAGCTCCAGGTAGTATTATCCCGCAGCCGCCAGGCCCCCAGATTCACGCCGCTTTGTAAGTTAAGGAAGGCGTAATTGCTGTTGCTCGACTGGCTGTTACGGACATTACTGCCGGTGAAGCTGTAATTGAGCAGCCCGGCAGTGATGCCGTTTTGCCACTGGTCAGGCGGGATATAACCACGGGCAGAGTTGCCCATGTAAGCCTGAGGAACACTGATAGACAGGCGCTGCCGCCCAACGTCAAAATCAGTGGAGGCTTCCTTGATCAGCGAGGTTAATGGTACGCAGGCTTCCGATGCCAAGATGGCCATTCCCGGGACCGCCCGGGTATTGACACCCATGGTGGCCAGTTGGCTGCGAGTCAGGCAAGGCACCAAGGCCTTGTTATCGGCATCCGCCCGGAAAGAGACATCCCGGGTCGACATAAACCCGTCATTCATATAAATGTCGACACGGTAGATACCCGGAGGCGCCTCAAGTCCCTTTTCGAACCCAGACAGATCGGCCACCTTCGCCGGATCGTCAGCCAGAAAACGAGGGTTGAAGTAATTTTCCGCTCGAGCCGATGCATCGCCACATAGCGCCCACAGCATCAAGGCCAAAGGCGTTAAAGTCAGCTTTAAGATGGGGGCACCCTGGTGGTTATCGTTTATCACTCTGCGACTTTCCGTGCCGTTTTTCAGGTATAGCATGATCCCTCCGGTTCGATACAGGTCGCCCGGCTGCCTGATTTATCTGGTTATAGCTTGATGAAGTGGATAGCGGCTCCAGGCCTTACTGCATCACACCCTTGAATGCCGGCGTTTGGGCACCGTAATCGTTGATCGTCCGATAGGAAATCGTGCTGCCTGCATCGGCGGGGAGCGCCACATTGGTCGATCCCATAGGCGATACCATGGTGTTTGCCAACTGCCGAGTGCCAGCGTTCAACTCGCTCAGCGTGATGAAATAAGGGGTAGGATTGACGATCGTCAACTCTTTGCCGCTACGTTTAAAGCGCAGCTGCTCCGGTGCCTTGTCTGGCGCAATACTCAGCCCATTGGGGCGATAAAACAGTTTGATACGGCTGGTAATAGCCAATTGCAGGGTGTTCTCATCCTGGCGTGATTTGTCCAGTGAGGGGATCGCTTTGACGTTAACCCAGAACAGGCTTTCCCGATCCTTCGGCAAGCTTTGATTAGTCGCATCAATAATGCGCAGCGTGTTCTCTTTTTTTCCCTGCATCAAATATAACGGTGGCGTAATAATCAGCCGACCATCTTTTTGGCCATCAGCGTTTTCTACCCAGGATTGGATCAGATAGGTACTTTTCTCATCGTTATTGCTGACGCCCAAAGTCACCTGCTTCTGATCGGCAGGATAGATCACTCGAGTCGCGCCCAGGCCGACTCCGGCGTTTGCCATGCCAACATGCCCCGCCGCCAACAGCAGCAGCACGGACATCACCTTTCCAACCTTCGAAATTGTTCTCACATTTACCTCGTCCATCAGGATCTGACTTCCATAACACTGCGCGGCCAAGGGCCAAGCATTCGCAGCGCTATTACTTTTCATCTTGCGGCCAAGGCCTACTGATAAGTCAGTGCGAACCAGGCCTGAGCGTTAGCCAAACCATTGTTCACCGGCTGTCCGGTGGCGCGGTATTTCGCTACGAAATGCAGGATCACCGGCCCCTCTTGCAACGGCACCCAGTACCGCGGCGCAGTATTGAGTGGAATAAATCGGCCTCTGTCGTCGAACAACGCCACGGCTACGCCAGAGGCGACACCTGGCCCTTCACCAACAGAAAGCACCTGCGGATTATTGCTGTCTGCCATGCCATGGAACATGACTCCCACGTTACGGCTGACCGCGGTAGTGCAGTTCTGCAGATGTAAATCAAAGGGGACTGGATCGGCCTCATCGCCAGGCATACGAAACCGGTCGGTGGTGATATTCCCCATCGATACCGTCAAGTTGCGATCTCCGGCTTCCACCGAGCAGGTTTCAGCGATCACTTCACCCTGAAAGCGCATCAGGCCACCGAGAGGTTGTTCCTCCCAACGATCGTCAGCAACGACCTTCCCCGCCAACAGCAGGGTTAGCAGGAGTCCCGCTCCCATTCTCCACATCACACACTCCTTGCCTCCGGTAGCTGAAAATCAGGCCTCCCTGGCCTGTAATCATCATCCTTGATAAGCTAATTCAGCTTACTGATACTGCACCTTGAAGGTCGCATCAGCGTTGGCAATACCGGCAGTGGCTACGCCGGTCGCGATATAACGAGCCTGGAATGGAACAATAACGGTGCCATCAGCGAGCGTAGTAGCCGCACTGAAGGTAGCGCCATCAACCGCTAACGCAGTACCGGTGCGATCAAGGATCTGAACGCCGACGTTACTTGCATTACCAGCCGCAGAGCCTTGCAGGGCCAGCGCAGTAGGATAGGTGGCGTTAACCGCTGTGCCGCTGAAAGCGACAGCTGCCTGGGTAGCAACGGTAGAATCACAATCATTCAGTTGGATGTTGAACCCGGTAGCGGAGCTAACATCACCAGCGGTAGCCAGTGAAGTCGTTTTAACCTGCCCCAATTGCACTGTCTGGCCAATAGAACCGGCATCCACGGCACAGGCCGCATTAACAACTTCCCCTTTAAAATGGATAGGGCCACCGTTGACGGTAGTAACCGTTGCCGCATTAGCGACGCCAGCCAGAGAAAGAACTGCGGCAATACCAGCAACCAGTGATTTGATTTTCATACTATTTTCCTTTGAACACATAATGTTTCATAACCATGAAAAAGTGTGGAGGTCGATTCCCCTGGCGGGCAACCGCACAGACTTCATTTCTACTCACGGCCGGACCTCCCTATTCCGTTCAGTTTTCGCCAGCAACATGAGACATTTGGGGCTATTTTGTCGCACCCTATAAAAAAACGGTAAATACATAAACATTGAATTAATCGACTATTTTTTATTATTTAATTTTTAAAATAAGAAATTAAATGCTTTGCCATTTCCGGGGTAATGTGATTTTAGGTGTTTTGGGGTTTTGCAACAGCGGGCTGGTGTAATGGCCAAGATTTAGGGGGTGGGGATAGCGATTTGCGGAGGCAAAAATATAACTTTATTTTTCAGTTAGATAGATCTCGATCAAGGAATATTCTAATACAGGGCATTGCAAATTCTTATCTTTCGTTTAAGAATTAGGAACAGTTTAGCCCCAATTGTTCCATCTTGCGCCTGATTATTTACCAATAAATCCTTTATAACCAATCCGTTACGATCCCACATCCCGACAAAGCGCGCCGCGTTGCTGGCGGTATAGCGGACGGTATGCCTGATGTTACGATGCCCCAGATAATCCTGAATCAAACGAGTATCGGTGCCCCTTTCCGCCAGTTCATAGCCGCAGGCATGGCGCAGCATATGGGGATGCGTGTGGGTAGCGGTACCCGCCATTTCCCCAGCCTGACGGATAATGCGCCAAGCCTGACCACGCGATAGCTGAGTACCACGCTGGGAGATAAAAACAATCTGTGGATCCACAGCAGGCTTCCACTGCGCCCTGACCTGGTTCCACTCCATAATCGCCTTGCATTCATCACTCATCAGAGGATGAACGGTAGAGAATCCATTCTTAAGCCGGCGTATATTTATCCGTCCTTCAATCATTTCCAGGTCATGATAACGCAAGTTCAACAACTCGCTGATACGAAACCCATGGCGGAAGGCAAGCAGGATAAGGCAACTGTCCCGTACCCCGGTCTGTTTATTCCGGGCTGCACTCATCAGGTTGTTAACTTCGGTGAGAGTGAGAAATTTACGTTGTGCCACAAAAAACTCCTATTGCAATTAGACTGGATATTACTCGCTCAAGAATTAATAAAATCTGTCGCTGACAGATTGTTTAAAGCATAGCCTATTGTGGTGAATGATTACCAAATAAAAATAGCTTTACTCACCCGCAGGCTAAAACTAAAAAAACAACAAGACCATAAAAATTCAACGGGTTATTTTCCACACCTTACAAGCCTAAGATTTATCTCATCAAAAGGGTGTTTTTTAAGCAAAGCCAGAGCCAGCCTGCCACTTCAAGCCCAAACTAGGTTTTCTCCTAATCACCCTGCTAGACAAAAATTAGCTAAATAGAATTTTAAATTTTGTAATAAGATGAAAATGCCGTCACGCTATTTTGCTAATCAATTGTTCACCATGTTATTTTTAACCAGCCAGAATGTCACATAGCCTTAGCGATAATACATTCGCTAAAGATGCGTACCTGGTTTATTGATTGGGAAGTTCAGATAAAGGGAAGGCAAACAAGCGGTAATAAAAAAACCGCCCGCCAGGCAATCGTGGAACAAGTCAGAAACGGCAGGGGACGTCACCCCGCAAAACGCAGGCTGACGTATTCAGGGGAGAACGTTAAAGAATATCCACGTTAATCACTGCCGAGCCGCGGAAAGCCCCTCCCGCCAGATTACCGTTAACCTTCAATACCGAAGAGATAGGCACGGCAATCGTTTGGTTGGCCGCGATCTTTTCAAGGCTACCGACATTGGCTGGCTGGTCACGCACAAGCACATCCGCCGCCAGTGAACCATCCGTGCGCAGCTTGATACCGCTAGAGGTGTAGCCGACCAGCGTGACTTTAACCGTAGCGCTGGAAGTGCAACGAACGTACAAATCTGAGCTTTTTTTCAAACCCGGCACGCTTTTGGCCTGAATATCTCCATAACTGATGTCTACCGAGCTGCCAACCAGTGAACAGGCGGGACCGGGCGGTGGCTGAGGTTTCCAGCCATCACCTGTTCCTGACAGAAATACAAGCGAAACACTCACATTACTACCATCTGGAGGGCGGCTATTAATTTCTCTACCCAGCCCGTAGAAATACAATTCGTCAGCACCAAGAGTGATAGAAATAGGTAATCGTCCAGCCAAAGCTTCAGCGCAACTGCCACTGGCCACACCCGGCCCCGAAGTAATCATTCGCTGTTTAAGCCCGGAAGTAGTGCTAAATAACGCATAAAAATAGATTGTTTTGCCTGTTTTACAGATGGTTGTAAAGTCGCTGAGACCATCGGGTTGTGGTCGAATGGTCATCTGTTTCGGCCCTGTCCAACTCACATCGATACCGTTAGCGAAACCGCATGCAGGCATCAACAGGCCAACGATCACGGCAGTTTTTTTAAGCAGTGCTGTCCCTATTAACTTCATCTCTGTTCCTTATTGCTCTGCGCTATTGCTGATTTGCCTCTTCACGGAGGCCTAGCGGCGTCAGTCCTTAGTCATAGGTCAATGCAAAGGTCATGCTGGCACTGAAAGGACCACGATTAATGGTTCGGTTGGTAATCGCGTCTGGCTCACCTTGCACATAGGCCATCATGCGCAGATAGTTGTCCCCTGCCGCTAACGGGTAACGATAGGGGCCTAACTGGTTCAATGGCAAAGGAGCGCCATTTTCTGACTCAATACCAATACCAATGCCCGATGCCTGGCTAGAGGCATCCAGCGCCAGTAATCCCGGCAAGGCGGGATTTTCCACTCCGGTGAACGTGACCTGCACCGATTTGCCTAGCGTCAGATCGCAGTTGCTCAGGTGCAGTTTGAACTCCCAACTGGTAGTTCTTTGATTGTGATACAGCTGTTTGTCGATCACCGTACCAAAATCCAGTTGGATGGTTTCCTCACCCGGCGGGATGATGCAAGGTTCCGCCACCAGCGTGCCATGTAAGCGCATGTTTGCCGCCAGAACGCCCTGGCTCAGTGCAAGCAGAGCGACGGTGGCACAGAGATATCTCAGTATTTGCCGCATATCGGCTCCTTATTGGTAATCCGCAAGCAGCGTTGCCGTGACTTCAAACGTCCCGTCTGTCAGTTCGGTGCCCGGTTTTTTAACCGGCACGGCTTCTAACAACGGTGGATTGAGCGGGTCAACAGCGATAGGCGTACCGAGCTCAAACGGCTCGCCGTTCTGGTAAATTTTGATGCCCAGATTGGCAATGTTGGTCTGTAGTGTTGCTGGCTCAAAGGCGGCGACCGGGCCGAGCAGCGTCAGCACCATGCTCCAGGCTGGTCCCGCCGTACAGTCCAGCACGTAATCAACCTGTCGGCGGTGCTTCACCCCATCCACGCTCTTGACGCCGATCCGGTCAAAAGGCACATCAATGTCTTTGTCGTTATTCACCAGACAAGGGGGCGGCTCAATCAACGTACCGCTAAAGCTCATGTTTTCCGCCGCTTGCGACGGGCTTATGGCCAGCAGAGCAAACGATAGCAATAGTGACATCCCTGCAACCGATCTCATTCCTTTCTCCCGTTTCACTGGTAGTCGACCACCATCGTGGCTGCCGACGTAAAGTAGCCAGCGGTCAGGGTGCTCCCTGGGCGCTTCACTAAAGTGGCAAACAGCTTTGGCTGATCCGGCAACGTGAAATTCAGCCAGCTATTCACTGGCATTACCTGGCTGTCACTCGATAAGGCAATCCCCAGATCGCCCTTCGAGGTTTGCAGAGCGCCGGCGAAACCGGCACCCATGCCCTGGATCTGCATTTTTAACGCGTTGGTGTTACCTGCCGAGCATTCCAACGTGTAAGGCACCGGCTGGCGGTAGTTGATGCCATCAACCCGGGTCGTCATCACCTCGTTGGTAAAATCCACCGTGATGGTTTGATCCCCGTTAATCACGCAGGGCGGCGGCAGTAAAATATTGCCCGAGATAGTCAGGTTGGACGTCGCAGCAACCGCTGATGACATGCCCAAAACCAGTATTAAACCTGCAAATCCCATCGACGTTTTCCACGGCATAGTTCACCTCAGTTGCGCGTTGACTATGAGTTACGTTTGCCAGGTTCTGCCTGACAGGTATCACCCGCACAGCGGAAAATAAGTTCTGGGCGGCCACCGAAGTCATTCACGTAGGTCAGCACCGGCGCACTACCTAAAGCACTGACGCTGGCGCCTAGCGGTGCATGGGATTTAGGGGGGACCATCAACGGCACAAACCCTTTGGCGCTCTGGCCACCTTTAGTGGTGCTAGCCTCAACGATGGTGATGTAATACGGCGTCGGGTTGTTGACCACATAGCGATCGCCTTGGCGCGTCAACGTCATTTTTTCCTGCCACGGCGTACTCATCTGTTCCTTAGTCGGTTCAATCGCCTGTGGGCGGTAGAACAGTTTAATGCGTGTCTGCAACGCAATTTGCAGCGTGTTCGGCTTGTCGCTGCGCGGTGGAATTTCACGCAGGTTGAAATAAAACAGCGATTCACGATCCTGTGGTAATTGCTGCAATGCAGGCAGCCCCTGCACTTTCACCTGGCTTTTGGCACCAGACTCAATACGCTGCACCGGAGGCAGAACGATCAGCGGGCTGGTGATCTTATTGCCCTGCTCATCCTCAATCCACCCCTGGGCCAGATAAGGCAGGTGTTTGTTTTCATTGCTGACGTTCATGCTGACAGACTTGTTGGAAGCGTTATAAATCACCCGGGTACGATCCAGGGCAATCGCCGCATTGGCCTGCGAGGTAAAGATGGCCAGCAGCAGTGCGCCAGCGGTTAATAAATGTGTGGTCGTTAATTTCATCAGTCTTTTTCCGTTCAGCTTCTGTTTTCCGTTTCCGGATTTTCCCCTGCGGCGATTGGCCGACAAGGCAGCAGTAAATTCTGTGTCCCATGTTGTGGGATATGCGTTGGCAGCGTTATTTCGCACTGGGTGATGCCATTCCAATGGGTGGTCATCTTGGCCCCGGGCTGAATACCACTCAGATAAACGCTACCGTCATCGTTGATAATGCCGACGTCCCGTTTCTTGCTATTTTGTACCGTGGCACCGAAAGGCGGTGATGACCCATCGGCCAGACGAACCACCGCCATCGCTTTTTCACCGGCCACCACTTCAAAACGCCGTAAACCAATCGCCCCTTCGGTCAATGTCGCTTGCTGCACCGAGCTGAGCGCTTCGGTCTTGTCATCCAGCGCGTTCAGATCGATGCTGACCTGGTTGCGGTAGTAGCTGTTGAGATCGGACACCACGGCTTTACCAAAGCGGTTGGATAAGGTGGTGGCACCATAGCCACGCACAGGAACGCCTGCGACTCCATCGGTATCCAATAAAATGCGCGTTCCGCCAGGCATGCCAATCCGATGCATGGCCACGCCCTCCCCGGTCGCCGTCACCCCACCTTGCAACAACAGGCCCATGGAACTGGAGCGTCCAGCTTGATAACCCGCGTTGGCACTCACCTGCGCGTCGTTGCCCAAGTGGGTGTAGTAACCGCTGGCAACCGCGCCTTGGCGGGCACTACCTGCACTGATCTGATAGGAGTCGGCATCATTCACGCGGCCGAAATAGCCCACCTGGTGAGTATTTTCATTGCGATCCCATGACCCGCTGTAACTGATGGAACCAGAGTGGCCCCAGGGAATGGTGATCGCCAGATACATGCCGTCGTCGTTGGTGCCGTTAAATTTGTTGCGATAGGCGGTCAACGAGAGGTTAAGATCCTTGAACTTGCCCAGATCGAAGTATCTCGCCAGCGACAGGTTGTAATGATCGTTGGCACTGTCATTCCAATAGGTCTGGTGGCTGTAATTGATAAAAGTGCTCAGGCCCAGCTCGACAAACTGCTTATTGAACGTAACGGTGTACATCTCCTTGCTGCTCTGGGTGCGGTAACCGGTAGTCCGTGCGTCCAAAAATTCGCTCATGTTCATAAAGTTGCGTTCGGAGAAGCGATAGCCAGCGAACGTCACCTGGCTGTCATAATCGTCAAAACGTTTGGAATAACTGAGGCGGTAAGAGTTACCAAACAACGAGCTCTCCTGCGGCAAATTAGCCCGGGATTGGGTGACATCGAACGACAGTGCGCCCAGCATCATCAGATCGCGGCCAACCCCCAACGCCAACGCGTTATAGTCGTCGCTCCCCACGCCGCCACCGTACAGTGACCAGCCGTTGCTAACCCCCCAGGAGAATTCGCCGGTGGAGAACAGTGGCCCGGTGACGTTATGTTTCCAATCGGTCGGCCGGCCAGCCGCGAGTTTATAGCGCAACGAACCTGGACGGGTCAGATAGGGGATGCTGGCGGTGTTTACGGCGAATTCCTGCACGCTGCCATCCTGTTCCTCGACGCGAACCTGCAGCTGGCCGGAAACCGCATCATTCAAATCCTGAATGCGGTACGGGCCTGGCGCGACCTGAGTTTCATACAACACCCGTCCCTGCTGGCTAATAGTCACCTTGGCATTGCTTTTGGCAACGCCACTCACTTCCGGGGCATAGCCGCGCAGGTTAGGTGGCAGCATGTTGTCATCGGTATTGAGCGTAACGCCGGTGAAACGGAAGCTGTCGAAAATATCTGAATTAAGAAAATTCTCTCCGAGCGTCAGGCGGGCAAGCAGCTTGGGCAAGGCGCGATAGGCGTAATAACGGCTCCAATCCAGGCTATTTTCGCCGTTGGTGCCAGACTGATTGCGCATCTGCAACTGCCAATCCGCCCGAAGACGCCAAGGGCCAAAGTTGGCCCCAGTGGTCCCATTACCACTCAGGCTATAGGCCTGATCCTGGTGCTGCTGGCGCGTGGTCAGGAAGTTCAGGTTATAGTCAAACAACGCACCGGTAATGCCGTTGTCCCAACGGGAAGGCGGATCCCAATTTTCAGAACTGTATTCAAGATAGGCTTGTGGCACGCTGAGCTGCAGGGACGAAGTCGCCAGGTCGCCCTGAACCGTCAATCCTGGAATGCTTTGCAGATCGATACACTGCCCATCGTCTTCCCAGACAATGTCCTTGAGCACGCTGTCTCTCAGGCCAAACAGCTCTATCAATTCAGGCGTCAGGCAAGGTTCGCTGCTTTTAGGATCTGCTTTAGATGGCGCGAAGGTGATTGAACGCTCCGCTATTTGCTGCCGGTTGAGAAACACCGCCATGGTGTAAGTCCCTGGCATAATATAGCCGCCACGGGAGAAATGACTGAGATCGAGATTTTCCCGATCTTTAATATCCAACACATCGGTATTGAACTGGATATCCTCTGCGGCATGCGTAAGATAAACCGGGCTTCCCAGCGATAAAGCAATACAGACCCACAATCCGCGCAGCCGGAAAGTAGAATTCGCAACAGGTTTGGCCATCGATAAAAATTCCGTTTATCAGTAATAATCCATTTTGAAACGCACGGTGGAACGGTACTCACCGGCTCGCAGTATTTGGTGATTCGGCAACAGGTTTATGGTGTATTGCAGCAGCTTATCTCCGGAGCTTAACTCTGCCAGGGGCATAGCTACGCCGGGTAATGCGATGTTGCCTGATTGGTCTTTGATCTGTAGCCCAACGCCTTGGGCCTCGCCTTCAATACCCAGCAAGGCGCCATCCTTCAAACCATCAAAGGTCACGCGGAATGCCTGCCAATCGGGCATCGTGGGATCGAAGCGTGGCAAGGTGCAGTTAATTAAGCGAATGACAAAAGGTTTAGCGATACCTTGCCCATCATGAGCAATCTGTGACGCAGGAACGGTGATCATCTCAATCACTTGCTCACGGCTGCTCATCTCAATGGCGCAGGCAGTTTCAATAATACTGCCTTCCATGACGACACGGCCCCGTCCCAAAAACGTATCCGCCGCTGCGGTTACGCTAAACAGAGCGCAGAGCAGGCAACTCGCCACGATATATTCCATTTTGTTCACGCTGTTAATTCCCTTCGACACCATGACCTTAAGAATAAACATGCGGGTTTCCCCGCATGTGTGACCGTTTAACCGGTTAAAACTTACTGATAAGCCAGGGTAAAGGTAGTGGTGGTGCTGAAGTCGCCTGGGACGATTTTTGCAGCAGTTTTACCGTCAACACCCATGTCGCCCTGCAGGTAAGCAGAGAAGTTCAGGATGTTGGTTTGATCCTGGATGCTCTGTGGAGCAGTTGGTTGACCCAGTTTGATCAGCGTGCCGCTACCGTCGGTGATAGCCAGGCTAGCGCCACGAGCAGTACCGGTGATGCCCAGCAGATCGGCGTTACCCGCAGATGTTGGGCCTGTGAAGGTGGTGGTTACCGATTTAAGGGTAGATGCATCACAGTTTTCCAGGTGGATGTAGAAGTTTTCAGGGGTAGATTTACCACCGTCTTTCAACGCCACGTTAGCGATCTGGCCCATTGGGATACGCTGGTTGTCATCGCCTGGGGCGATAGAGCAAGGTGCGTCAATGATGGAACCGTAGAATTCGATTGTGCCGTGGCCCGCGTCCTGTGCAGCATTGGCAGCAGAAACAAAACCCAAAGCGATTGCGGCAACTGTGAATTTGTTCAGTTTCATTATTTCTATTCCTTTATAGATTGATTGATATAAACGACTAATTAACCATCCATGTCAAACATGGTCTGGGGACTGCAAAAAACATGAGGCGACCGCCCATTACCCAATAGGGATACGCTTCATTTTTTATACTTCCGGTACTCAAGGTTGGTTATAACGGTCAACCTTCCACACTGGTACCGTAATAGACCCGCAAGGTCTTATATAACCCTATCTTATTGGCACAACCAATTTTCTTCATAACGGACACGCGATGACTGCTGACCGTTTTAATATTAATCCCTAAAATCGCACCGATCATTTTTGGCGTGTAACCGCGAAAAAGATAATAACAAATCCGTTTTTCTCTGTTGCTTAACGCAGCCAAGGTCCCTTTAGGGATAAACTTGTCGCGTTTTGCCCATGTTGTATTTGGTGAATCGGCAATTTGTTTCAGCAGTGCATTAGAGCACTCATTGGTCGCAATAAAAACAACCCGGTCTCTGTAGCGTTGCTCAACGCTTAGCGACAATATATTCAATAACGCAGTACTGGCAATCACTACCATCAACGTTCGGCTTTTCTTTTCACGTATCATTTCGCTAATCAGCAATGCACTACGTGCCGAACCATCCGATATCGAATGTTCAAAGGCAATATGACTATGCTGTTGCTGCAACTTAAGCAAGCTACATCTGATACCTTGTAAAAAGTAGCTATTATTGCTGGAGATATGGAATGAAATCTCACTTATATCTTCACTGTGATAGTCGAAATCATATTCACCCACACCGTACCCGTCGTCCATAACGCTACCAAACTTATCGCCAAATCCATATCGACTATCGTACATCTGCTTCCCGCCACTATCGCTGAAAAGTTGGATGCATGTTAGCGACCGACTCCAAAATGCCATAATCAATTCATATCAACCTGTAAACTTCATTTAATTAATATAAAAAAACACAATAAAATCATATAATTGTAAAAAATTTCACTTAAGATCAACCAACCTTAAGAAGATGCCTAGATCGGTATATTTGAGCATTAATCGACATTAATCAATTTACTAATCAGAAAAATCTTGATAAGTTTTATAACGCAAGACCAGGAAGAGCCTGGTTCCTGGCAGCTCAACGGTGATGCTTTAACAACCAACAAGAAAAATCTCATTTAATAAATTGTATGCTATCCGTTGTTTTTTGTTTTAATAACGCTTGTGATTTTGAACAAGGAAGTAAACGAAATGACTAGTAACTGTAGCGGTTATTATTATCTCATCGGTGACAACGTTGAGTTCTGGCCTGAGGAAAACTTGCTTTACTCTCGTGTCAACGGTGAGAAAATCACGCTATTTATCGCAGCCTCACGCTGCCTTCAGCTTTTATTAAGCCAACAAGGTGAGCTGGTTCCTCAGCGGGATCTGTTTGAAGCCGGATGGCAAAAAAATGGCTTAGAGGTGTCTAACAATACCTTTTACCAAAACATCCTTATGTTACGTAAAGGATTAAAGCTTGCCGGCTATGAGCAAGCAGTGATAAAAACAGTGCCCCGCCAGGGCCTTACCATTCCCTCAATGGTTCCGGTTGCAAGAATAATACCGGAAATGAGTACAGCCTCTGCCGGAGAAACACCTCTTGTGGAGGAAAACCAACCGCTAATCTCTAGCAAAGTGGATAAAAAAGCATCCTCTCGGCCTCGCCACGTGTGGGCAATATTGCTTAGTCTCTCTTTTGGTATCGGTATTGTGCTGTCAGCTGCATGGAATAGCTCAGAGAACAAGAATTTCTTCTCTAATTTTAACTTCGTAGGGAATATAGAGCAGTGTTCGGTCTATCTCCACAACGGCCAGACATCGTTGCAGTCCTACATGCAATTTATTGCGCAAAACAACTTCACCTGCCAAAAACAGGAAGTTGTCTACTTTACCGCCAACCCATTGGTTCCACGTGCCTCAGTAATTCGCTGCGAATGGCCATTTGCTTCAGGGACAAAGAATCTCTGTATTTCTGAATATTATCTGGAGTGGCAGCATAATGAATAAGCCCCAACTGTTCGGCGTATTTACACTACTCTCTTTGTTGTTCCTGTTGCTCGCGCTGGGGGCATACCGCCTCTATAGCCAATATCAGCAAACACATTTTAACTGCGAAGCCATGCTGCTGGTTCACAAAGATGATGCGGAGCTGGCCCTTATGGTTAACTTTATCTTCCAAGGTAATAATGGCATCGTCAGTCTGAAGGGAACCCTTAAGGAGGGCGACAAGACCACTAGCGTAAGCAGAAGAAACTATTTTGATTTCAGTCAGATAAAAACAGTTTATCACCTTAAGTCAATCTCGGCAGTGACCACACCGGCCGACAACAGCGACGCCAAAGCTCTCGCCCGTTACCTCCCTCTTTTTTACCTGGAACCGGGGCTGAAGTTCGACTTCACCGCTTACCCCACATCTAAAGAAGGGTATGTTTTTTCTACCGGACAGGTGCCGTCATTTTACTGTGCGCGTAGCTAAAAGCTTGCAATACGTGGATAGGGGCATTCGATTAGTCATTCCGCACGCGTGATAGCAGAGCTTACGCACTGAGACTGCGACATTCCCTCTCCAGGCCCACAAAGGGGCGCCGTCTGCCGCCCCCGATTGGATAACCCATAAAAACAGCATTACGCTCTCATTTGAGGGCCGCTTGGCGGCTATTGGGGAGTGGTTTTGCAGGTGGTCAATTGGCCTTCGTACTAAGCGAGCTTTACCCTGTCGTATCAGTAAATTGCCCCTCACCCTAACCTTCGGAAAAGACTGGATACCCCATGAACACGGGTTTTGGGGAGAGTGAGTGAGAACAGAGCCGTGGGCAGATGCAGGAGATAATTTGCAACACGTTAAGTCCCCTTTCCCGATGGGAAAGGGGGTGAGGTGAGAGGCAGATTAATCCATCAAGGCAATGATCCAGGCGCTACCCTGTATGGCTCCCTCGCCGGTGATATTGCTCAGTTCACTACTCACCGTATAGGAGTTTACCTGTTTAATCTCGGTGGCAATTTCTTTGCCTTTTTGCCTGGTTTCATTATCCATAATCGTCAACCTGGTCTGCGCCCTCACCGCCCCGGTGCTGTCTTTAAGATCGAGCAATCCATTGGCGTTCTCCTGATAAGAGATTTCGATATGGGCTTTGATCGGCGTGGAGCAGGTATAGGTCAGTTGCTGGGTAGCAATATGCGACGGCACATCTGAAGCCAGCGTGCCATGATCGATGTGTATACTCCCCGAAGACGCTTCACAGACGGCAGGAACCATGATCGTGCCTCCCTGCAGGTTGTAGGGGATGGTGTAAATCGCTGGTCGGCCTGCAGGGGTCGCACTTTCAAATGCCCTCGCATAGCCCCCCAATACCATAGCCGGAACGGTGATCAGGTTATCGATCGGCCGCTTGTCTAAGTAAAAGGTTAACGTAATCGGGAACGCGTTAGTTAACGCCGTAGAGAACACATTCGTGGTACCGCGAACTCCGCACACCCAATCTGACACGTTACTGGCTGAATCCCAGCTCGTGTCGGGAACAGCCCCTGAAGAGTATGACATCGACAGATTTCTATTGACCCGATAGCGGCCTATAGACGCATCCCATGGGAGGTCGATAAAAGAGCGATGGTACATCATGACGGAAGGTATAGTGGAATAGTTACACTTTACCCTGCCGCTCACCGTGGAGCTCTCTATCACGAACTCACCAATCTTGCCGACGCTGGCCATGCCCGCGACATTAAGAGCAAAAGAGGCACCGCCGTATTCCGATTCCACCTTATAGGCCAAGCTCTCCCCTGACCAAACGGCCAGGCCCATCAATACCCATGTTAAATGGGTAACGCCATGCCACCGCATACCCGTTCTCCTGCTTTAAGGATAAGTCATCATCATATTGGCCGAGGCCGTAAACTCGCCGCCGGACAGGGAAGGCAGATCGGCCGCCACTAGCTTCGCCGTTAACGTCATCTCCCCAGCACGGGTCACCACCACTGGGAGCCACTGGCTGAAGTCCGCTTTTTGGGTTGCCACCCGCATTTCAATCCCCAGCCCCTCCATTGAGGTGGCCAGAATATTGCTCCCCAAAGCCCCGAATGAGCTTGGCCGCAGATACATTCTCAGCTTCCCGTTGCTTGGTATCCCATCCGCACAGGTGAACTTAAGGGCAATGTCTTTTTGCGCTTCAGCCGTATTGACGGTCGCCAGCGGCAGTTCACCAAAACGGACCTCAAGCTCCCCATTCTGCCCATCGCCTGTCACCTCGCAGGCCGGCTTGATAATGATCGCCGACACGTTAACCAGCACATCCGCGTGGCCGAAGGCATTCCATAACAGCGCCATCAGCCCAATACTCCATTTACAGGTTTTCATTATCTTGCTTCCCTCTTGCCTGGTGGCCGCTAGACGTTTACTCGAACGCCATCTCTATCATCACGGTCGAGGAATAGCTGCCTGCCTTTACCTTCCCCACCGCCCGCGCGTAAACGCCAAACTGGAACCGGTTTACCGAGCCATCACCGATACTGACAATCTGCCCGGCAGGAACGACTTCCCCCAACTTGATTGCTTGCCCGTTACCATCGGTCAGCCCCAGCACCAGATCGGTATCCCCCTCGGTGGCCAACAGGGTTTCCCCTTCTACCACCTGGATGTTGGTGCTGCTAAACGTCAGCTGCACCATTTTGGCCAATGTCGCGGCCGAACAATTGGTCAGGCTAACCAGGAAGGGATTGACCGCCGTACGGCCATAGTTTTCGAAGTATTTGATCGATTGCAGCTGGAGGGGGACCTCCTGAGACTGATCTCCTTGCTCAAATGAACAAATCTTCTCGTTCAGCGTGCCGCTAAACTTCAACTCCAGGCTTCCTGCTGCCCCACACTCACCGATGGAGAACAATGCGGATAGCGCGATCGCCCAGGGCCACATACGACGTTTATTCATCTCTTCCTCTACTTGGCAACGCAGCGGTTGCCGTTACAGCGGAACGTCAGCGTAGGGCGGCCGCCGTAGTCGTTGATATAGGTCAGGTGCGGGGTGGTGAAATGACTACTTTTCACCTGTGTGCTGCTTTTCGGTGCAACCATTACGGACTCAAAAGCACCGTTTTCTGCCTGTTGCTCCGTGGCACCCACACCAATCACCGTTATGTAATAAGGTGTCGGGTTCTCGATACGGTAGCCGTTACCCTCGGCATTCAGCACCAGTTGGTCCTGCCAGACTTTGCCAGGGGCTGCCACGATCCCTGCCGGGCGGTAAAACAGCTTGATCTTGGTCTGTAAGGCCACCTGCAACACGTTGGGTTTGTCGCTGCGCGGTGGCACTTCACGTAGGTTAAAATAGAACAGCGACTCACGATCTGCGGGTAGTTGCCTGGCCGCTGGCGTGGCCATTATGCGCAGCATCGCCTTGTTTCCTGGCTCCAGACGTTGCACCGGCGGCGTCACCACCAACGCTCCTGCCATCAACTTCTGTTGGTTTTCATCTTCCAGCCAGGTCTGGGCCAGATACGGCAGGTTTTTGTTCTCATTGCTGATATTCAGGCTGATGGATTTCTCACTGCCGTTAAATACCGCACGGGTGCGATCTAGCGCTATCGCCGCTTGCACGGTGTAGGAAGTGGTCATCAGCAGGGTGGCGCACAGCACCGCGTTGTTCATTACTTTCATTTGAATATGCTCATACTTGTGTTTCGGGTCACTGACATGTCGGCTATTTACGACACGGCAGTAGTAAACTGTCCTGATCCAGGATCTGTGGGAGCGTGGCATAACACTGGATTTCCCCATCCCAGCCGACCGACAGCCGGTCTTGTGGCGAAATACCGGTTAACCAGGCCAGGCCGCCGTCCGCCACGATCCCCACTTCTCTTCCTTTGGGGTCGTTCACGCTGGCACCAAACGGAGGGAAGTCACCGTTGGCCAGCCGCAGGACCGCAAAGGCCTTGGCCCCTTTAACCACTGCAAATTTACGGTAGCCAATCGCCCCTTCAGTCAGGGCAATTTCCATCACGCCCTGGGTCGCCTCTACGTCATCAGCCAGCTTGTTGACGTCGATCCGCGCGGTGGTGCGGTAGTAACTATTCACATTTGCCAATACGCCAATGCCCAACGAATTCGTCACCACTCGGCCGCCATCCACCGGCACGCCGCTAACACCATCGGTATCGACCATCAAACGGGTCCTGCCGTTATAGCCACCGGAGTGCATCGCCACCCCCTTACCGGTTGCCGTCACCCCGCCATTGGCACTAAAGCCCAATGAGGAGTAGCCCCGCGTCTCCAGTGCAACGTTAGCGCTCAGGGAGCCTATCCCACCGTTATGGGTATACATACCGCTGAACTGACCGCCATCCCGCTGATTGTTACCGTAATCAAAACCAGCATTCACGCTGTAACTGTCCAGCCCCACTCGATCGTAATAACCCAGCCGATGCCCGTAACGCTTA
The DNA here is from genome assembly GCF_001692375.1 of Serratia sp. 14-2641. NCBI lineage: Bacteria > Pseudomonadati > Pseudomonadota > Gammaproteobacteria > Enterobacterales > Yersiniaceae > Serratia > Serratia sp. 14-2641. The sequence goes on from NZ_LXKR01000101.1 coordinate 107,944, forward strand.
CCGCTGTAGGTGCTGTTAGCACTGATCGAACCGCTGCCTAAAGGCAGGGATAACATCAGGCTGACCAGGTTTTCCTGACGCCCCATGTACTGGCTGCGCGCCACGGTGGCATTTAGTGAGATAGTGCGTAACCCCAGCGTGAGCAGATCAAAGTTGCTGCCCACATTCACGCCGTACTGGCGCGTGTCACCGCGATCCCAATAGGTCTGGCGCTCGTAGTTCAGCCCGATCGACAGGGCATCAAAGCGCTTGTTGGCGTTGATCTGATAGCGTTCTTTCTGGTGTTCCCGATCGCCACCGTGATAGCGGGTATCCAGAAACTGCTGCATGCTCATGTAATCTTTTTCGGAGAAGCGGTAGCCGGCAAAGGTCACATCGGCCTGCGCCACATCAAAATATTTTGAGTAGCTCAGGCGCCAGGATTTACCGCTGAGATCCTGGCCATTCTGGAATTTGGCCATCGACTGCGTTACGTCCAGCGCCAACGCCCCCATCAGGAACAGATCTCGCCCGGCCCCCAACGCCAGCGCCTGATATTCGCGCGACATCGTGGCCCCACCATATACCGACCAGGCGTTGGAAATCCCCCAGGCCATCTCGCCTGAAGCAAACGTAGGGCCTTCTATATCGTGCTGCCAGCTGCTAGGCCGACCGGCCATCACCTGATAGCGGATCTGCCCTGGGCGCGTCAGATAAGGTACCGAGGCGGTCGACACGCTGAAGGTTCGCTCTTCCCCGCTCTGTTCGGTGACTTTGACATCCAGGGTGCCGCGAATAGTATTGTCCAGACTCTGAATACGAAACGGCCCGGCAGGCACCGTACTTTCATAGACCACCCGCCCTTGTTGGGTCACAGTGACTAACGCATCCGTCTTGGCAACGCCAATAATCTCCGGTGCATAGCCCCGCAGCCGGGGTGGCAGCATTTGATCGTCACTCGCCAGAGCCAACCCGGCATAACGCCAAGAGTCGAACAGTTGGGAGTTGACGTAGTTCTCGCCCATCGTCAGTGTCGACTGCCACTGAGGAATGGGCCGGAACAGATAGACGCGGCTGAATTCGAACGAGCTATCCGTAGAGCTGTGGCTTCCCGCCGAACGGTTATAATTTGCCTGATAATCCGCCCGCAAACGCCAGGCATCTAAATTGGCCCCTACGGTGCCGTTGATGCTAGCTCTTTGCTGCTGACCTTGCCCAGGCTGGCGGGATGTCGTGACGTTGGTGTTGTAGTCCAGCATCATGCCGGATAGACCGTGATCCCAGCGGGAAGGCGGCAGCCAGGAAGCATCGGAATACTCCAGCCAGGCCTGCGGCATATTGATATTGAGCGTGCCGGCCCCAACGTTGGGGGTCAATAAGGTGCCCTTCAGCGCACTGAAGTCCACGCATTCCCCGTCATGCCAGTAAGTCAGTTGTTCTTGGGCAGATTGCAATAAACCCAGGTGTTCCACGACGTTCGGTGGTAAGCAGGCCTGAGGAAAAGCGGTGTCTTTCGTGGCCCCAGGCTCAGCATCTGGCAGGTAGAAAGGGATGCCAATCTCATTGCCCCAACTATCGCCATTGAGTGTGATCCGCATCTGGTAAACGCCGGGCAAAACGTAGCCGACCTGCGAAAAGCGGGAGAAATCGATATTCGCTTTATCCTCTGTATCTAATACATCTGTATTAAACTCAACGGCCGCGGCCTGCTCTGTCGCCAAGCTCAGGCATACCAATAAAGCAATACGGCCCACCGCAAACCAGCCTTGGTTCATCGCGAATAATCCTTATCTAACGCACGCCATTTTAATAACGCAATAACGTGAATACGGTCGTTTAACCCCAAAAAAGCGCTAGCTGCACAGGCATTGACATCGCTTAGGCGCTATTCGTAACTCATGAAGAACCTTAAGATGGCGTGATACTCTCCCGCCTGTAACGGTGTGCCGTCAGGGAGCAGTTCAACGGTATAATCTAATTGGGTAAAATATTGGCCCGAGTGATTAACGTCCGGTTGTTTTTTATAATGCATGGACAGTTTCTTTCCGGGGTAAAACGTTTGGTGAGAGGTATCCCGGATCTTTAACCCAATACCCTGGGCACGTCCGGAAGGCTGAAATAGATCGCTATGCGTGCCTTGAGTCCCCTCAAAGCGAATATAAAGTGCCGGATCGCGGCTCTGATCTGGCGGTAAAGAGCAATTTTCCAAATGAATAGAGAAAGGGTAAACCGACGAAGCCCCATCTTTTAACGCCAACAGAGACTGCTCATTCAGGCTCAGCGTCTGGTATTGGCTTTCTAACGCAATCGTACATGCAGAGGCATGTACCGCACCGCTTAGGGTCGTGAGCCCGCGCAGAGGACGCAACCGCCCATCCTCGTTTTCGATGAGAGCCAGCGCTCCCCCCCAGGCATTGCACACCATGGTTAACAACAGTAAGCATCCTAACCTGCATCGCATACGGCCTCCCGATATCTTGCCGCGCAAGCACCCTGGCTCACGCGGCAAGCCTTTACCAGACTAGAACTTACTTGTAGCTAATCTTGAAAGTGGTAGAGGCAGTGAAGTCACCAGCGGTAACGTCATCGGTAGCTGCTTTCTGTGCAACAGCGGTATAGGTCAGGGTGTTGTCACCATCGATCAGACCAGTAAGGGTTTTAGCAGTACCGAAGGTGATATTGCTGATACCGATAGCCAGGTTTTTAGCTGAACCATTGGTACCCAACAGGTTTTGACCTGCCAGTTGGTCTTGGCTGGTGAAAGTGATTTCAGCCGTTTTCTTGGCCGCTTCGGTACCCATGTTGCAGTTTTCCAGTTTGATATCAAACGTACGTGCAGAAGTTTCACCCGCGTTCAACTGAGACATGGACAGCTCACCGAAATCCACCTTGATATCGGTACCATCCTGGCCTGGAGCCAAGTTACACGGAGCATCAACTACGCTGCCTTTAAAGGTCACTTTACCGGTGTTACCCACGAAAGAACCTGCCGCGTTAGCACCGAAAGAAACAGCAGCAACAGCAAACAGAGTAGCCAGAGAGATCCGAGATAAAGTCATTATATAATTTCCTTTCATATTAAATTGGCAAGCAATATGTGGCCTGCACTCCCACAGATAAATATCCAGCTCTGGATAGGTATTTATCTCTGTAAGTAATTTGATATATTTTTATAAAAAAACGAAACCTTAACTTTCCACGTCGCCACCGTAATAAGCACGCAGGACATTATAAAAATCAACTTTATTGGCGCAGCCGATTTTCTTCATCACTGAGACTCGATGGCTACTCACGGTTTTTGTATTAATCCCTAAAATCACACCAATCATTTTTGGCGTGTAACCACAAAAAATGTAATAGCATACTCGCTTTTCTCTATTACTTAATGCCGTGAGCATTCCTTTAGGGAAATACTTATCACGAATGGCCCAAACATTATCAGGTACATCGGTGATTTGTGCCAATACATCGGTATTACACTCACTGACCGCGACAAATACCACCTTATCCATATAACGCTGTTCAATGCTTAGCGACAATATATTTAACAATGCTGCACTGGCAATAATCACCATAAGGATATGGCGTTTTTTTTCGCGAATCATTTTAGTAATTAGTAACACGCTACGTGCAGAACCATCGGAGAGGGTATGCTCAAAACTGATATGCTTATGTTGCTGTTTCAATTTATGCAAACTAAAGCTAACACCTTTGACAAAATAACTGTTATCGCTAGCGATATGAAAGGAAATTTCCTCAAAATTATTTTCGTGGCACTCCAAACTGACGCCATCCACATAAAATCCGTTATCTATTGCATTATAAAACATATCGTAAAATCCATATAAGCTATTATCCATTGACCTCTCACCTACCGATGAAAAGTTGAAAGCATGTTAGACATAACTCACTGACCAGCATAATCAATTTATCTCAACCTTCATTCAAGCCCACAAAAAAACAATAAAAAAATCACTATAAATCAACTGGTTGATATGAAAATAATTTTATCTCAAGATCACTTAACACTTAAGAAGCAAGATAAGATCCACGATAAAATGCTAAATATTTACCTTAATCATCATTAAACAATTTACTAATCAGATTATTCTTGGTAAATTTCAGCCGAGAACCTTCAGGGATGGCGAAAAACCAACCTTGTTAACAGATACCCATACTTTAACCACTAAGAAAAACCTCACAAATTGCTTACAATATCAGATATTAAAACCCCATTTAGTACCCAGTTAGATTTGAGAATGGAGATACAGAAGTGACGATGGAATGTAACATTTTTTATTACCTTATCAACAATTGTGTCGAATTCAGACCCGAGGAAAACTTGCTTTACTCACGGGAAAACGGTGAGCGGATTACACTTTTTTTCGCGGCCTCACGCTGTTTGCAACTGTTGCTAAACCAACAAGGGAAGCTGGTTTCACAACAGGAGTTGTTTGATATTGGTTGGAATAGAAATGGGGGCAGTGTTTCTAACAATACGTTTTACCAAAACATCCTGATGTTACGAAAAGGATTAAAACTCGTGGGTTGTGAACAAACCGTGATCAAAACGGTGCCTCGCAAAGGGCTTACAATACCGTTATCGGTGGCGGTGGAGAAAATAGAGGGTAATCCCCCCCCACTCCCAATTGAAGAAGAAGGAAAGGCGCTCGAAGAGGATAATACGCTCTCGCCCCCTCAGGTTAACAGCAAGAAAGAATCACGCATCATCACCCCTTGGTGGATGACAACCCTCAGCGTATTTGCCTGCCTCGGAATGTTGCTATTTGTCGCGTGGCACTCGTCCAGCCAGGATGCCCCACTCACCAACTATAACTATGTCGGCAAGATAGATCAGTGCGAGGTCTACCTATACAATAGAGGAACTTCTCTAAGTACTTACCAGCAGTTTATCACGCAAAATAAAGTCGACTGCTCCGAGCAAAATTTTGTCTATTTCACCATCCACCCCATACTCCCCCGAGCCTCGGTGATCCGCTGTCAACACCCCTTTGCTTACGGTGAAAAAAACCAGTGTTTCACTGAGTACCAGTTGGAGTGGAAGGCCGTCGAATAAGCTGCTAACCGCCTGACCTGGTTATCCTGGAGCGCGGCCTGCTTTTTGACTCTCGATATTAGGGGCTTATCGCCCCTGATATGGCCCATTAGTCTGTGTTTAATGTTTTGTTAGCAGGCGGATAATGCCTAATTTTAGCCTCTTTTATCGCCATAACCCACTCTCTCCTCACTCAAGTCAGCCTGGAGCGTCACTATCTAGCACGTTCAGCCTTCAGCGACTTTTGTTGCACCTGCTTTCATTACGTCCATTCGCGTGCCCTTTTTTAACCAGCCAGCACAACAACACCTTTATCCATATCCATAAGTCGCAAAAAGACAGCCCGGAAATACAGCGGATTATTCGGCAGGTCACGGGTTGGTCTAATGGCTAAAACAGAAAACCGGAGGAAAGAGTCTCTTTCCTCCGGTGAGGACATCACCGTGGTGTGTTTATAGAACATCCACCACAACAACCGCAGACCCGCTAAACGCGCCAGCCTTTACAGTCCCCCCCGTGGGGGCGAGAGTAGATTCAATCTGCACATCTGCCGAACCATTAATGGTAATTGGCGGTGGGAATTTCGAGCCATTGATGGTGATAGTCGATTGTATTCCATTGCCGAAACCGGTGGTGTTCTCCGATAGCGCGGGTACAGTTATCACAACTTTAGCTGGAGTCGGGCACGTTATCGTCGCCGTCAGACTCGCGGTATTCCCTGCTATGGCAGTGCCGTCCACCAGTCCATGGTCGAGAACTGTGGGCCCGGTTATATCGCACCCGGTGGTGAAGGGTCTGAGAACAGTATTTACGCACGAAGTTGTCAGCCTCGCATTCGTGTTGTTAGGACCTTCATAGACAACACAGGTGCGAGTAATTCCTGTGTTCGCATTAATACGGAAGGATTTACCCTTCCAGCTCCCCCCTGTTCCGAGCCCCGTTTGCTTCATTAATTCCTTTTGGAAATCCCCCCATCTAGAGTAATTCTTAGCGTAGCTTTGAGTCGAATAAGTAAAGGCACAATAGGTATCTGTGGCATAAGCATTCCATCCAACATTATTCTTGGTCACACACACGTTAAAGAACGAGGTCGAGCCCGGGCGGATGTTTGTTGTATCGTATTGTTCGACACCGTCGGTATAGGTGAAGTACAGCTCTAGTGTTGTTTGGTCGAATTGCGCGCTGGTGATGATGAACCCGGCAAAGCTGGACGTACTGGTCATCAGGCAGAGTAAAGCAATTAGCGATTTCATTCGTTTCACGATGTCGTACATAAAGTTAGTCTCGATTGCAGAATAGGCAGGCAGCTAAGCGGAGGAACAGTTGCTACTGGTACTCCAGCGCAAAGGTCGCGGTGGCAGTAAATGCCCCCTCTATTATCCCTTGGTTGGCCTTGGCCACGGGCTCTGCCTGCACATACGCCTGCAGCGCAATCACCATGTTGCCCTGCGTCAGCGGCGTGGGGGAGCCCTGGATATTGAGCGGCAACGCCTGGCCAGCCCCCGTTTCTATCCCCACCGCCACTCCGCGGGCCACGCTGGCAGCATCCAGCGCCAACAACCCAGGCAATGCCGTGCTCTCGGTGCCCATAAACGTCAGCTTCACCCCCGTTGCCACCGCCGTATCACAGTCATCCAGATGCAACGAGAACGTCTGGCTCGGGGTGCGCGTATGGGTGTAAAGGAACTTGTTAACCAACGTGCCAAAATTCAGCTCTATCGCCTCGTCACCTGGGCGCAGGGTGCAGGGTGCATTTACCAACGCCCCTCTGAATTCCACGTTCTCGACCGCCTGCGCCGGTGCGCAGAATAAAAATGGGCAGGTCAACAGCAGTGCCAGACCGATCCGTGGTAACTCTTGCCATTGCTTCATCAAGCGGCTCCTATTGATATTCCGCCAGCAACGTGGCACGGGCAGTAAATGCCCCGGGGACCGGTGGCTGCGCCGGATCTGCTACCGGCACTGCGCTCAGCCCCGGGAGTGATTGCACGTTAACATTATTAAAATACGAGTTCTGCCAAGGGAACGGTAAGCCACCCTCAAGCAGAATACGGATACCCAACCCCGTCAGATTGGTTTGAATGGCAGTGGCGTCAAAACTGCTCGGGGTCCCCTTGAAACTCAACTTAACCACCCCTGCCGCACTGCAATCAATCTGGTAAGGAATCGGCTTGCTGTAGCGCACCCCGTCGAGATTGCGGATCACCAGATTATCGCCAAAATCCACTTCGATCGTTTCACCGTTATTGATAGTGCAGGGCAGTGCCTCCACCAGGCCGCCCTGAAAGTTCACCTGCACCGCCTGTGCTGGCTGCACCAGCATGCCCAGCAACATAGCTAGAGAAACTGTTTTACCCGTCATTGTTCATCCCTCACTGATAGTCCACCAACAGCGTGGTAGCCGCGGTAAAGGTTCCCCCGCTCAGGGTGCTGGACTTAGCCTTAACCGGGACTGCCGTCAGTGCAGGGCGAGCCGGGTTGGTAAAATTGAGCCAGGTATTCATCGGCAGCTTGGCGCCGTCACTGCGCAGTTCCAGTCCCAGATTGGCTTTGCTGGTACCGAGCACGCTGGCATCAAAACCTGCCCCACCGCCCTGAAATTGCAGTTTCAGCGTTGCGGAGGTCGCGCCACTACAGTCCAGCGTATAAGTGATGGGCTTTTCGTAATTAACCCCATTTATCCGCCCGGCCAGCATATTGGTGTCAAAATCCACTGAAATATCGCTATTGCTGTTAATCACACAGGGCGGTGGCACCACCAAGGTACCGGTGAACTTGACGTCCACGGCCTGTGCCGGTAACGCGCTACCCAAAGCGGTCGTCAGGGCCAAAACAGGCCATAACGCTGTGAGCTGTTTCATAACACCTCCACCAGCAGCGTTGCCGTACTGTTGAATACCCCGCCTGGTAAAATGGCCCCCGGCCGTTTCACCGGCACGGCACTGATGGCAGGCGGCGTGGCCGAATAGCTGAAGGTAAACCATTCACCCAGCGCTAACGCACTGTTGTCCGGTTTCAACAGCTTGATCCCCAGATCCGTAAAGTTGGTTGCCAACACGTCAGAATCAAAGCCGCTGACCGATCCCTGGAACCGCAGACGCAAGCTGGAAGTGCTGCCGGTACAGCTCAGGGAAAACGGCACTGGTGTGGCATAGTTGTTGCCATCAATGCTGGTGGTTTGCAAGGCACTGCCAAAGTTCACGTCAATCGTGGTGTTGCCATTCACTATGCAAGCAGGTCCCGTCATCACGATCCCCTTGATGGTGAGCGCAAGCTGGTTGCTGGCCTGTGCCGTAGCCAGGCACAATGCCAGACTCCCCGCCGTACCGAGGGCAGTACACATTAGGCTCCTGAGAACGGAGCGCCCCTTAAGCCGATAAACCAACCTATTCATAGCTCAGCCTGAAGTTGACATGGGCCAGATACGCGCCCGCTTGTAGCGGCGCCCCGGTGCGCTCCGGCGCGATATAGTAGGTCAGCACGTTGCTGCCCGGTGTCAGTAATTGCGGTTGCCCAGCCAACCCGGGCACGACGTCACGGCGGGAGGCGTCCGTCAGGCGCAGCCCCATACCGCCCACACCGCGCGCCAGGAACAGATTGGGCTCGTGGCTATCCTGCACGCCGGTAAAGGTCAACGACACTGCGGGCTGATTGGTGCTCCAGGTCAGGTTGCCCTGCTGGTCACGATTGTTGGCCGCGCTACGCAGGCAGTCTTGCAAACGCAGTTGTACCGCCACCGCCGTTCCCCGATCGCCAACGTGTTGCAGGCGACCCGTTCCCACATCCCCCAACTCGACCGACTGGTCGGCACTGCTCATCTCCAGGCGGCAGGCGCTTTCGGCCAGCGCTCCCGACACGCGCAGAACACCGTGCTCACCGTCGATCAACCCCGTAGCAGTCTGCGCCACCGGGGAAAACAGGGCAGCCAGTACCATTCCGCTCTGGACGCAGTACTTTGCCACCAGGCCGGGCAGTCTTCTCTTTTCCATGATTGCTTTCCTTGTTCTTCCTTCACGGTTCATGCCCGCCGGGCACCCCCCATAACCACCACTGACGCCGGGTGATTATTTGTCGCGCTTGCTTTCATCCACTTGGCAGCTGTTACCCCCGCAGCGGAAGGTCAGCGCCGGTTGACCGCCGTAGTCATTGACATACACCAGCACCGGGGTCGCCCCTAACGCCGCCGCACTGCCGCCCAGTTTGACGCTGCCCTTTGGTGGCACCATCACCGGTTCAAAACCTTTCACCACTTCACCTTCTTTCTTGGCGCTGGCACCAATCAACGTCACAAAATACGGCGTTGGGTTGTTGACGGTGTATTGGTCACCATTTTTGCTCAGCGTCAGTTGCTCCTGATACGGCGTCGCCTGCTGCATGGCCGCCGCTTCGGCTAGTGCAGCCGGGCGATAGAACATCTTGATGCGCGTTTGCAGCGCTATCTGCAATACGTTCGACTTGTCGCTTTTCGGCGGGATTTCCCGCAGGTTGAAGAAGAACAACGATTCACGATCCTGTGGCAACATGTTGGCTCCCGGCGTTGCCTGGATTTTCACCTGCGTCTGCCCTTTTGGTTCAACACGCTGTACCGGTGGCAGCACGGTAAACGCGCTGTTCCCTTCAAGCTTGGTACCGTGGGCATCCTCCAGCCAACCCTGAGCCAGGTATGGCAGTTCCGGGTTCTGGTTGCGTACGGTCAGGCTCACTGACTTCTCATTCCCCGGGAACACTACGCGGGTCCGATCCAGCGAAATGGCCGCCTGCACAGACGGAACCAATGTGGCTAACGCGACTCCTGCCAACAGGCTCATCACAAAAAATCTTTTCATCATCATTACCTATACTCTTCCTAACGGACGCCATCTCGGCAGGCTCAAAAGCCTGCGCACGATGACGCCCTTGACTGTTCATTGGGTTTAATTAGCTGCCATTATCCGTTTACACAAGGCAGCAGCAGGTTGGCGGTCATCCCCGCCGGTATTTCCTTCGGCAGCGTAATGCGGCACTGTTCGGCACTGTTCCAGTGCACCGTCATGGTCTCACCCGGCTTGATACCGCTGAGGTAGACGTTGCCCGCATCGTTCACCATGCCGGTTTCCTGTTGCTTGGCGTTTAGCACCGTGGCACCGAAAGGCGGTACCGAACCATCGGCCAGACGTATTACCGCCATCGCCTTCTCACCCGCCACGACTTCAAAATGACGATAGCCAATAGCCCCTTCGGTCAGCGTGCCTTGCAGCACTGAGCCGGTGGCTTGGGCGTTGTCCGCCAGTTTGTCTACGTCGATACGTACGCTGCTGCGGTAATAACTGTTCACATCCGCCACTACCGCTTTACCGAAGATATTGGAGTTGACCGTGTTGCCATAACCGCCCACTGGCACCCCTGCAACGCCATCGGTATCAATCAGCATCCGCGTCCCGCCCATTAGCGATGTACGATGCAAGGCACCACCTTCGCCCGTCAGGGTAGCTCCGCCCGACATCGACATCCCTGCCGAGCTATACTGCCCGGAGCGGTAACTGGCCATGCCATTCACCTGTGCCAGGGTTCCACGGTGTGAGTAATAGCCGCTGATATCAGCATCGCTATTCGCCATCCCAGCCCGGACCGTATAGTTGTCGGTATCACCGACCCGATCCGAATAGTTGACCGAGTTGGTATTGTCTCCCGCAGCATAAGACCCGTTATAGCCCAGCATGCCGCTGCTTCCCCATGGCATGGACAGCGACAGATACATGCCGTCATCCTTGGTGTTGCTGAAATTGTTGCGATAAGCCGTCAGCGACAGATTGACGTTACGAAAGCGGCCAATATCAAAATAGCGCGCCAGCGTCATGTCATAGCGGTCACTGGTGGCCTGGTTCCAATAGGTCTGGTGGTTGTAGTTAAGGTACCCACTCATCGCCAGCGACTCGAACTGCTGGCTGAAGGACAGGGTGTACATCTCCTTGCTACGCCCAGGGCTTATCCCATTGGCGCTATCCTTGGCACTCAGGTAATCCGCCATCGACATAAAACCACTGTCGGAGAAGCGGTAGCCAGCAAAGGTGACCTGGCTGCCGGTATCATCAAAGCGCTTCGAGTAGCTCAGGCGATAGGAGCCCCCCTGCTGAGTGCCTTGATCCGGTAGCCGAGCCCGGGACTGCGTCACGTCCGCAGACAAAGCCCCAAAAATCATCAAATCACGCCCAATTCCCAGTGACAGGGCCGAGTATTCATCCCCACCCAGCCCGCCGCCGTACAGCGACCAGCCGTTACTCACGCCCCAGGAGAACTCTCCCGTGGCAAACGTCGGCCCATTGATCTTATGTTGCCAGTCAGATGGGCGGCCTGCCGCCAGCTTGAAACGCACCTGCCCGGGTCGCGTCAGGTATGGAATGGTGGCGGTATCCACCTGGAAGCGCTGCACGCTGCCATCCGCCTCCTCAACCCGCACATCCAGTGCGCCAGAGACCGCGCTATCCAGATCCTGAATACGGAATGGCCCGGATGCGACCAGGACTTCCTTAATCACCCGCCCCTGCTGGCTAATCACTACCTTGGCGTTGCCGCGTGCCACACCGGTGACTTCTGGCGCATAACCACGCAAATTCGGCGGCAACATGTTGTCATCCGAGACCAGGCTGCCCCCGGTGAAACGGAAGCTGTCGAAGATGTCGGAATTAAGGAAATCTTCCCCCAGCGTCAGCTTGGCACGCAGCGATGCAATCGCCCGGTAGGCGGTGTACTGTGTCCAGTCAAAACTACGGGTATTCTCTTTCACCGAATCGCTCTGATGGTCGATCCTGGTCTGCCAACTGGCCCGCAGCCGCCAGGCTCCCAGATTGGCCCCGGTCACACCGTTGCCGCTGAAGTTATACCCTTGAGTACCATCCAGGTTCTGCCGCTGAACCTGGGTATTAAGGTTGTAGTCCAGCAGAATGCCAGGGATCCCCTCTTCCCAGCGCGCCGGCGGATCCCAGTTCGCACTGCTGTATTCCAGATAAGCCTGCGGGATACTGAGGTACAGCGTGTTGGTACCGAGATCGGTACGGGCCTGAAGCCCATCCAGGCTAGCCAGATCCAGACACTCGCCCTGATGCCACCAGGTCAACCCGACCAGTGCGGCTTTGGTCAGACCCAACTGGTCTACCATCTCTTTGCTCAGACAGACCTGGCTGCCTTTCGGATCGTCGTCCGGTGCCAAGAACGTTATCGGGCGTGCCGGTTGCACCTGGTTATTCAGGCTCAAAGCAAGTTCATAAGTGCCCGGCAGGATAAAACCCTGGTGCGAAAACTGGCCTAAATCAATGTTGTCACGATCTTTGAGATCCAGGACATCCGTGTTGAACTGGATTTCTTTTGCCTGGGCCACGCTCACCGCACCGAGCAAGACGCTGCTGCCCAGGCTGGCCTGACACAAGATGGCAAGCAGGGGGCGGGAAAAATAACGCACCATGAAGAGAGTCCCTTTAGTAATAATCCATTCTGAACCGTATAGCCGAACGGTAATCCCCTGCCCGCAACGTCTGTTGGTTACCCACCAGACTCAGGGTGTAATGCAGTTGCATCTCTCCTGGGGTCATGGCACTGGCCAGCATGGCATCACCCGGTGCTGCCACTTCGCCTCTGGCATCACGTATCATCAACGCCACGCCGCGAGCCTCTCCGCTCACTCCGAAGTGACCACGATCGTCATCACCGTCAAAGGTCACCTGAAAGCGCTGCCAGTCGGGGGCTGTCGCGTCAACACGGACCAGCACGCAATCCACCAGGCGGATGGCAAAATCTTTTTCTGGCCCGCGACCGTCCCGGATCAGTTGGCTGACCGGGAGGGTGTCCATCACCAGACTCTGGTCACGGTCCCCGACTTCAATTGCACACGGCGTCTCAACAATGGCGCCTTCCATGCTGACGCGCCCCTGCCCAAGCACATCAGCGGAAAATGCACTCCCGGAAAATGCCAGGGCACAACACATCAGCAGGGAAGGCACCTCACAAGGTGAAACGTCATAAGTCCATTTCATTAACCAACTCCATGGGTCGCAAAAAAAACCTGCGGCAGAGCCGCCGCAGGTTGTTCAGCACTACGCAACAAACTTACTGGTAGGACAGTACGAAGTTGGTTGGAACCTGGAAGCTACCTGGTTTGATCACAGCATCTTCGCCACCACCTTTCAGAGCAGCAGTGAAGCTCAGGGTGTTGTTGGTACCATTAGTCACAGTCTGAGCTGCGGTAGGGGTGTTCAGAGCCACTTTGGCACCGTCAGCCTGAGACATCAGAATGTAAGCACCTTCAGCAGTACCGATCAGGCCCAGGCTGCTAGCGTCATATGAAGAAGCCGCACCGGTGAAAGTCACGGAGACTTTGTCTTTAGTACCTTTGGTGGCAATGACACAGTCTTTCAGCTCAATGCTGAAAGCTTCTGGCGTAGAAACACCGGTATTATCGTTAGCTGCCAGAACAACGTTGGACACGGCACCCAATGGGATAACCTGATCCAGTGAACCTGCAGCGATAGAGCAAGGTGCATCAGTGATAGAACCGGTAAAGGTGATCTTGCCTTCGCCTTGGTTAGCTGCGTAAGCCGTGCTAGCCACCAGGGAAGCGCCAATGATCATTGCAATTGCTTTAACTTTCATGAAATCCGTTCCTATGATTTATATATTAACTAAAATGTTAGGCGGACTGTGAAATACACTGCCACGCCTTTTATCACTACCCAACAATATTTCCGTTGCTTAGGATTGGCGCTATAATACCGTCGCAGGAAAATACTTATATAGGACATTCCTCTTTGTTTTCTCTTGCTGTCTTATAAAAAAAGACAACTTAGCGAACAACTCAGCAAGTATATGTATACACTAGGAAACATCTTAATAACGCATTTTAAATAAGCATTTATTGCTAGTAAAAAAAGCAAAAAAATGTCCATTTCAGAATTTTTTCATCACTATGATCAGCAAGAAATATATTGAAGTTCTACATTTTACATTTGTGCAACTTCCCGTTGCGGGTTGAGCGTTCTCCCCACCCCCGCATCCCGTCATGCCACAAGCGGGGAACAATATCGGCTATAATATAATATTGTGAGATTGCGGCGCTGTACTGTAGCCCGGCAGCAGAGTAGGCTGGTTTAATGAGGCAGAGTCAGGTCTTAACCTACAGAGGTGGACATGGTTTTTACGATTTTTAACATGATTGCGTTCAGAAGCGAAGACGGGGCGATGTGGAACATTGCACAGCCCGACAGAAGGCTCTCCTTCACTACCATTCCTACCCGGTTGTTCACCTACCTGTTGGAAAACGCCGATAAAATGGTAAGCCGGGAAGAATTACTCAATAATATCTGGAATAAATATGGTCTGGAACCTTCGAATAACTCGGTCAATCAGTATATTTCGCTGATCCGTAAGTCATTGAGTGAGTTAGGTTGTGACGAAGAAATCATTAAAACCATTCCTCGCGTCGGGTTTTATATCGCCCGGGAAATGGTGTCTGCCAGCTCGGAGACACTGCAGAACGTCGAAACCACAAGCACCAAAGTTCAGCCTGCAATAGAGCAATCAAGGCTACGCAGAGGGTATAAACCCGCATTGCTAGCCATCAGCTTGATTATCGCAATCTTATTGGTTCTGCAACCTTTCCGCTCCGCTACTGGCCACCTGGATTACCGTTTCCCGCAGTCTACGTTATATAAAATTGGCAATATAGCGACCTGCCCTGTCTATGCGCTTAGCGCTAGCTCGCCTGACGTCGCTGCACGCAAGGAAAAACTGGCCGAAGAGTTGGCTGCTGCGCATGCCCCGTGCGTCAACAATGAGGTATTTATTTTTCACTCAGGCGGACACTATGCCTACCAACAATCTGGCAGAGCATTCATAACCCGTTGCACCAATAGTGATCATACCCTGTCTCAATTCTCTGACTGTAAGGCCGTCTATGCTTTCGCTAAATAATCGCTCAGGCAAGTTCATCGGGTTGGTTGCTCTCGCCTTGGTCGCGGCAGCCCTGTTATTCAACCTGCTGATGCATAAATTTTTCGTTACCGAGAAAGGCCCAAAAGTGAGCTGTGCCGCCTTTTTCCTGGTACAAAGCGACTTGCAAACCCAGGGCGTCATGAGTTTGCATATTGATGGTGTAAGCCAAGGAAGAATGCATATCTCCGCTACGGTCAGGGATAGCGTTGGCGCAGTAAAGTATAATCTGCTGCGTAACGTCAATTTTGACTATCGTTATGAAGGTGATGGTTACCTCGCCTTGCAACTGGTGGATGTCAATAAAAATGCCAGCGATACTATGCCGAATGAGTTGTTTAACCAGTCCATTTTTGATTTTTCGGTGAAAACCCGGAAACTGAGGATCACCGAAGTGGGCGATGGCTATTTATTGTGGAATGACTTTTCACCAGTGATGATGTGCATCCATAATCAATAACAGGCCAGTTTATGACTGAACAGTAAAGCGCTCTCTCTTCCCACTCGGTGAATGCGATGGCTCAAGGATAGCATCCGACACCATCGCACGGGTATTTCGCGGTTTATTGCACATGATTATTACCGAACTTAAGCATATAGAGTTCATTGAAGTTTCTTGCCCCATGCCGTTTTACCGCCTTGGCCTTATAGCCACTGACCGTTTTTATCGACAGATGCAGCATCTTGGCTATCTGTGATTGCGAGTACCCCTCCACTAGTAACTTTAATACTCGGTTCTCTTTCTGCGACGACTTCAAGAGCTCCCCCCAAATATCGCCAAAGATGTTGTCCGCTACCGTCTTGGGTTGCGCTGAGTCCATAACTCGAACCAGGTTTTTCAGATCGGCATAGGTGATTTTTTTATCGACTATAAAGTCGGATAAATGCTTAACCATTGCAGAACACTCTTTACCTTTGGAAAGCAGTGTGATCACATAAATCGTTATGTTTTCCTTTTTCAGGCCATAAATCTGTTTTATGGTGCTGTATAAATCGGTTGAGTCTCCGTCAACAAAAGCAATGTAACTTTCATCATGATGCAAGCTTGAGTTTGGCTCAGCGTTTAAGGACTCGATAATTGAATCGAAGGCGAGCTTATTTAAAGGGCAAGGGTAATTCGTGTCAAATAATAACATGGGTAACTTCCTGAAAAATGATACTTGGATTTGGTGAAGTACCAGGCCTAAGGCTATCCCAAATAACCTTGTTCATTGTTAACCGACGTCAGAAGCCTAACCCCATAAGGGTTTTGCCGATGTCTCCCTGGTACTGAACTTATCGTACTGCTCAGGATTGACGTTGCGCCTCCCAGACCTAAACCCGGCAAACTGTGCCCCACTTCAATCTGAGACTCAAGTTACAGGAAAAGTTACCACGCAGTTACTTATAACTGTAATTACGTTATTTATAGGTTTAAATTCTAAATTTTAAGTTTATTAATGACACTTATGGAGTTTAACACCTAGTGACCGCGGTTGAGTTCAGTAACAAGTCACCCTATTGCTTAACCTACACGCCAAGGATGCTATCTAATAGGTGATTTCAAGCATGATTGCTTAGCTTTAACATGTAGAGCTCGTTGAAGTTTCTTGCCCCATGCCTTTTTATCGCCTTAACCTTATAGCCGCTGATGGTTTTTATCGATAAGTTTAACATTTTGGCTATTTGGTATTGGCTGTGGCCATCCAACAACAGCTTCAATACCAGATACTCTTTCTGAGAAGACTTCAGAATATCCCCCCAGATATCGCCAAAAACATTATCCGCTAACGCCTTGGGTTTTGCCGTAACCATGGTTCTGATCAGCCGTTGCAGATCGTCATAGGTGATTTTTTTATCCACCACGTAATCGGATAGATGCCTGATCACCGAGGAACAATCTTTATCCTTTGACAGCAACGTGACCATATAAACGACTTCGCTGTTCTTGCGTAGCTCGTAAACCGACTTGACGACGCTGTAGATATTAGCCGAGTCCCCATCAACAAAAGCGATAGAACCCTCGCCATAAGACAAGGCAGGAATTGGCTCACAACTTAAGGTGTCGATCAGCGATTTAAAGGTTATTTTGCTCAACGAACAGGAATAATCCGAGTCTATTAGAATCATTGGAATACTTACCTCCTGGTAAAAATAATCCATCCATATTGGAACGCGCAGCATTCAGGAGCGCCAATAACTGGCGATCCAATATCGTTTTTAATATACACCCAGGTTCTAATACCATAGATAGAGCAAACCAAAATTAACTTATGGCTCTTTTATTTATGTAAAAAACTCTCTCATCACCTGGATAGA
Organism: Serratia sp. 14-2641; assembly: GCF_001692375.1. Lineage (NCBI taxonomy): Bacteria > Pseudomonadati > Pseudomonadota > Gammaproteobacteria > Enterobacterales > Yersiniaceae > Serratia > Serratia sp. 14-2641. The sequence continues at coordinate 125,234 of NZ_LXKR01000101.1, forward strand.
GTCATGATATCCTTTTACACCCAGCCTTATCAGTATATTCTTATAAAATTATTATCGTCAATCAATTTTATTGCTTAAAATAATCATTACACACCATGAAAAACATTCACCATATTTTATAATCGCTTATAGGTGGATTTATTCAACAAAACACTAAATTATAAGACAATAAGAAAAAACAAAGAGAAAACTCCCATTTAAATCCGTTATAAACGTCAATACAATAACGCCATGACATTCAACACAACCCAGCAAATTGATTTTCAATCAGGATGTCTAACCCTATCAGAGCTTATTGCTATGCTTTGATTTTCATATTGATAAGTAGAACTCTTTCGCGCGTAAATGACCGTTCATCGGGACAGGTAGATATCAATACCCACCAATCTTCAAAAAAAGAAGCGCTGACCAAAAAGATACCACCGCCATACAGGATATAGGGCGGGGCTGAAGGGCCTTTCATACCTGCAAGGAAGCGCTATGATAAAGCTCACTTTTTCCATTTTTATCGCCGAGCACGACCGCTATTTTGCTCATGAGTTTTGCGTCGGACTAAATGCATTCTGCTACTGGCAAGAGATATCCCTACACTGGTTAATGCCATTCCAACGACTGGGTTAGTGGGCTATAAACCACTGTATTGCGAAAATAGCTAACCATTGGGCTCCATGTTCTCTTCTCTAATGCAGCAGTTGCTCCTTTCAGCCCCCCCCCTTTCCTTAGCGTTTAACCTCGTCGATGTAACCTATTCAGTCTATTACAAGAGCAGTTTGCGGAATGCTTCCAATTTTTGGCTGTGACAGCCTATTGCCTATTGGGCTAGTATAGCGGCTGAAAAAAGATCCTGATGCTGCGCCTGTAAACCTAGGATCTTGCCGAGTTTGGGGTGGATTTTATCCGCCAATCTCGCCATTGTGCAGGCTTTGAGTGACAAAGGTTTGCCAGCCTGTTTGCCGGTCATATATGCTCAATCCCTTGACCAACCGATTGATTTATTTGAGCAGCGCTTGCTGTTGCTCATCCTGAACGTTTTGGCGGTTTTTTAATGAGGCGACGTGATACCCAATGACGACAATGAATATCACAATCAACTTTGAATTCAATGGATTGGAACGGTAACGTTATGACAAGCACCGAAAAACTCGATTCGCACACCCCTATGATGCAGCAATACCTACGCCTTAAGGCGCAGCATCCGGAGATCTTGCTGTTCTATCGGATGGGGGATTTCTACGAGCTGTTCTATGACGATGCCAAACGAGCCTCTCAGTTGCTGGATATCTCGCTGACCAAACGCGGTGCCTCTGCGGGTGAACCCATCCCAATGGCGGGCGTACCTCACCATGCGGTGGAGAATTATCTCGCTAAGCTGGTACAGCTTGGGGAATCGGCCGCAATCTGTGAGCAGATTGGCGACCCTGCCACCAGCAAAGGCCCGGTAGAGCGTAAAGTGGTGCGCATCGTTACCCCTGGCACTATCACCGACGAAGCCCTGCTGCAAGAGCGCCAGGACAACCTGCTGGCCGCCATCTGGCAAGATGGCCGCGGCTTTGGCTATGCCACATTGGATCTCAGCTCCGGCCGCTTCCGCGTTGCCCAGCCAGAAGATCTTGAAACCATGGCAGCCGAGCTGCAGCGTACCAATCCGGCTGAGCTGCTGTACCCGGAAAACTTCGAGCAAATGGCGCTGATCGAACAGCGCCACGGCCTGCGCCGCCGCCCGCTGTGGGAATTCGAGCTGGATACCGCACGCCAGCAGTTGAACCTGCAGTTCGGCACCCGCGATCTGACCGGCTTTGGCGTCGAGCAGGCCCATCAGGCGCTGCGCGCGGCGGGCTGCCTGCTGCAATATGTCAAAGATACCCAGCGTACTTCGCTGCCACATATCCGTGGCCTCACCATGGAGCGCCAGCAAGACGGCATCATTATGGATGCGGCCACCCGCCGTAATCTGGAAATCACCCAGAACCTGTCCGGCGGCGGTGAAAATACCCTGGCCGCTATCCTCGATCGTACCGTTACCCCAATGGGTAGCCGTATGCTCAAGCGCTGGTTGCATATGCCCACCCGTGACGTCCAGGTGCTGAACAACCGCCAGCAGGCCATCGCTGCATTGCAGCCATTGAGTAGCGAGTTGCAGCAACCTCTGCGTCAGGTTGGCGATCTGGAGCGTATTCTTGCCCGTTTGGCACTGCGCACGGCTCGACCACGGGATCTGGCACGTATGCGCCACGCCTTCCAGCAGTTGCCGGATATCCGCGCCCTGCTGGAAAACGCTGATGCACCACAGATGCAAAAGCTGTTGTCACAGGTCGGTCAATTTGACGAGCTACAGGCGCTGCTGGAGCGCGCTATTGTGGAATCCCCACCGGTTTTGGTCCGTGATGGTGGTGTGATTGCTCCGGGTTATAACGAAGAGTTGGATGAATGGCGAGCGCTGGCCGACGGTGCTACCGACTATCTGGATCGCCTGGAGATCCGCGAGCGCGAGAAGCTGGGCTTGGATACGCTGAAGGTTGGTTTCAACGGCGTACATGGTTACTACATTCAGGTCAGCCGTGGCCAAAGCCACCTGGTGCCGATCCACTATGTGCGCCGCCAAACGCTGAAGAATGCGGAACGCTACATCATTCCCGAGCTGAAAGAGTATGAAGACAAGGTGCTGACCTCAAAAGGGAAAGCCTTGGCGATCGAAAAAGGGCTGTATGACGAGCTGTTCGATCTGCTGCTGCCGCATCTGGAGCAACTGCAACAGAGCGCCGGAGCCTTGGCCGAGCTGGATGTGTTAGCCAACCTGGCGGAACGTGCCGAAACGCTGAACTACGCCTGCCCGACCATCACTGAGCAGCCCGGCATTCGCATAGTCGATGGCCGCCACCCGGTGGTGGAACAGGTGCTAAGCGAACCCTTTATTGCCAACCCGGTTTCCCTTTCGCCGCAGCGCCGTATGCTAATCATTACCGGCCCGAATATGGGCGGTAAAAGTACCTATATGCGGCAAACGGCCCTGATTGTGTTACTGGCACATATCGGTAGCTATGTACCGGCGGCAAAAGCCACCATCGGACCGGTGGATCGTATCTTTACCCGCGTGGGCGCGGCAGACGATCTGGCTTCTGGCCGCTCAACCTTTATGGTGGAAATGACCGAAACTGCCAATATCCTGCATAACGCCACGGAAAACAGCCTGGTGCTGATGGATGAGATTGGCCGTGGCACCTCCACCTACGACGGGCTTTCCTTAGCCTGGGCCTGTGCCGAAAACCTGGCCAGCCGCATCAAGGCTATGACGCTGTTTGCCACCCATTACTTTGAGCTGACCACCTTGCCGGAGAAAATGGAGGGCGTGGTTAACGTGCATCTGGATGCGCTGGAGCACGGTGATACCATTGCCTTTATGCATAGCGTACAAGATGGCGCTGCCAGTAAGAGCTACGGCTTGGCGGTAGCGGCGTTGGCTGGCGTACCGCGTGATGTGATCAAACGTGCGCGCCAGAAGTTGCGTGAGTTGGAGAGCCTCTCCAGCCAGACGGCGGCGGGTACGGTAGATGCCACCCAGATGACGTTGTTGAACGAAGAGGTGTCACCGGCGGTAGAAGCGTTGGAGACGTTGGATCCGGATTCTCTTTCGCCACGCCAGGCGTTGGAGTGGATCTACCGGCTAAAAAGCTTGGTGTAAGGCTGTTCCATTGACTTGGGCATATGACCCCTCTCCCACAGGGAGAGGGGATTGTCCGAGTTCGTTATCAATTGCAGACACTGGCCTAACCACGTTACTCGTCATCTCTCTTTTACGGAAAAACAGAACGATCACCGTACCTGATGACAACACCGTCAATCGCAGCAAATCGCAGGCATAAAAAAACGGTGAGCGTCATCAACGCTCACCGTTCTTATTTTATGACTATAACGCGTTTATTCGCGGAACAGTGCCTCAATACTCAGGCCCTGCATTTGCAGAATTTCACGCAGGCGGCGTAAGCCTTCAACCTGGATCTGACGAACACGCTCACGTGTCAGGCCAATCTCACGGCCAACATCTTCCAGCGTAGCCGCTTCATACCCTAACAGGCCGAAACGGCGAGCCAACACCTCACGCTGTTTGGCGTTCAATTCGAACAGCCATTTGACGATGCTCTGTTTCATATCATCGTCTTGCGTGGTGTCTTCAGGCCCGTTGTCTTTCTCGTCGGTCAGAATGTCCAACAGGGCTTTCTCTGAATCCCCACCTAACGGCGTATCGACAGAAGTGATACGTTCGTTCAGGCGCAGCATACGGCTGACGTCATCAACCGGTTTGTCGAGTTGCTCCGCAATCTCTTCAGCGCTGGGTTCATGATCCAGTTTGTGAGAAAGCTCGCGCGCGGTGCGCAAGTAAACATTCAGTTCTTTGACGATATGGATCGGCAAACGGATAGTCCGGGTTTGATTCATGATCGCCCGTTCAATCGTCTGGCGGATCCACCAGGTCGCATAGGTGGAAAAACGGAAACCGCGCTCTGGATCAAACTTTTCCACCGCACGGATCAGACCAAGGTTACCCTCTTCGATCAGATCCAGCAGCGCCAGGCCGCGATTGCTATAACGACGGGCAATTTTCACTACCAGCCTCAGGTTACTTTCTATCATGCGGCGGCGGGACGGCACGTCTCCGCGCAGTGCACGCCGCGCAAAATAAACTTCTTCCTCTGCGGTTAGCAGAGGGGAGTAACCGATTTCGCCCAGATAGAGCTGCGTGGCATCCAATACGCGTTGGGTAACACCTTGAGACAACAGCTCGTCTTCCGCCAAGTCATTCTCGCTGGTCTCTTCTTCTACCTGCGCTTTTTCATCGAATGACTCAGCCTCCATGGCGTTCTCATCGAAATCTGCATCGTCATGTAACTCGTTAACTTTCAGCGTATTTTGGCTCATAAAGCGGCTCCTACCCGTGATACCGCGAGCAGAATACAACGCATTCTGCCCAATCTATCGCTGCGGAAGATAACGCAGCGGGTTTACGGATTTCCCCTTGTAACGAATCTCGAAATGCAAACGTACTGAACTGGTTCCGGTGCTTCCCATCGTTGCTATTTTCTGCCCCGCCTTAACTTCTTGTTGTTCCCGGACCAGCATGGTGTCGTTATGGGCGTAGGCACTCAAGTAATCATCGTTGTGTTTGATGATGATTAGATTACCGTAACCCCGCAAAGCGTTGCCTGCGTACACTACACGGCCATCGGCGGTAGCAACAATCGGCTGCCCACGGGAACCAGAGATATCGATGCCTTTGTTCCCACCTTCCGATGAGGAGAAGTTATCGATGATCTTACCGTCAGTTGGCCATTTCCAGGTGCTAACTGGGGCGCTGTTGCTGGCGGTGCTGCTCGCCGGAGGCGTAGCGGCTGGTGCGGTAACAGGAGCTGCGGCTGAGCCTGCCACAACGGCTCCTGATGTAGGTAACATTTTACCTACATTCTGTTTACTCGAGTTATCAGAATACGCGTTCGTTGATTGAGAATCAACCGTTGCAGTTTGTATCTGAGTGGTAGAAGGTGGTTTTGACACCGTGCCATTACCACCCGCTAACATCCCACCGCCGCCATTGGCAGAACCACTCCCCAGTTGCAGGGTTTGGCCGACTTCCAGGCTGTATGGCTGTGGAATATTGTTGCGTTGGGCCAGATCGCGGAAATCGTTGCCGGTGATCCAGGCAATATAGAACAACGTGTCGCCACGTTTAACGGTATAGGTACTACCACCGTTGTAGCTCCCTTTGGGGATCGAGTTATAGCTACGGTTGTAAACAATACGCCCCTGTGATGCATTGCCGCCACCGGCGTTGGCCGATGCGGCAGCTCCACCACCACCGACGCTGCTGATAGGTGCCGAAGTAGAATTTTTATCCGAACAACCCACTAACCAAACACTTAACATCGTACACACCGCAACTCGGCGTAAAGAACTCATTGGGCTTCCCGTGCTCATGCTTCCCCCATGACAGCAATATCAAAAAATACCTTATACATCGTAGCCGAGCTTTATCGTTCTACAGCACAAGGTTTCCCCGGCCGATCCCTGAAAACCAGAAGATCACCCACCAGGGAGCTAAAAAACCGTGGCGCCAATGCTAGCCACATTGGCACGATCACGCCATAAGACAACTACATACTGGAACAATTCTAATGAAAATTAATATTATTCAACTTATTTATCCGTCATGTTGCTCTGCGTAGGCTAAGCCAGTTCGCCCTTGACCAAGGGAACGAATCGCACCGCTTCAACGGTATCGATGGAAAATTCACCGCCCCGCCGCTGAATGCATTGCAGTACCTGAGCCTGTTCGCCCACCGGCAACACCAAAATTCCACCGTCGTCCAACTGCTGCATCAACGCCTGCGGGATCTCCGGCGGCGCGGCCGTTACGATGATCGCATCAAATGGTCCACGCGACCCCCAGCCTTGCCAACCGTCGCCATGGCGGGTTGAGACATTGTGCAGATCAAGCTGCTTGAGACGACGCTTGGCCTGCCACTGTAGCCCTTTGATGCGTTCAACGGAGCAGACATGCTGCACCATATGCGCCAGGATCGCGGTCTGATAACCCGAACCGGTGCCAATCTCCAGCACGCGTGAGCTCGGCTGCAGGTTCAGCAGCTCGGTCATGCGCGCGACCATATAAGGCTGAGAAATCGTCTGCCCAGAACCAATAGGCAGGGCCGTGTTCTCATAGGCTTTATGGGCTAATGCTTCATCAACAAAACGCTCACGCGGAACGTTCTCGATTGCCTTGAGCAGCCGTTCGTCCCTGATCCCCTGCTGGCGCAGCTGTGCCAGCAGCGTTTGTATGCGTTTGTTCACCATTCCCCGCTAACCTCTGCTTTGGTTAACCATTTTGATAGCACATCTTGCGCCCCGTAGGCGGTCAAATCCACCTGCAAAGGCGTGACCGACACGTAACCCTGCTCCACGGCGGCAAAATCCGTGTCTGGGCCCGCATCGAATTTATCACCCGGTGGCCCGATCCAATACAGCATCTGGCCACGCGGATCCGGTTGGCTAAACACCTTATCGGCGGGATGCCGGCTGCCACAGCGGGTCACTCGTATCCCTTTAATTTCAGCCAACGGTAAATCAGGGACATTGATATTTAGGATTTTACCGGTACGCAGCGGTTCTTGTTGCAGCGCGCGCAATATTCGGCAGGTGACTACCGCCGCCGTCTCATAATGCTGATGACCATTGAGCGACACCGCCAAAGCGGGTAGCCCCAGATGGCGGCCTTCCATCGCAGCAGCCACGGTGCCGGAATAGATAACGTCATCACCCAGATTTGGCCCGGCGTTGATACCAGACACCACAATCTCCGGTGCTGGCAGCATCAGTTCATTAACGCCAAGGTAGACACAGTCCGTCGGGGTGCCCTGCTGCACGGCAATATCGCCGTTGGGCAACGTCAGCGTACGCAGCGGCGACTCCAGCGTCAGCGCGTTGGAAGAGCCACTACGGTTACGATCGGGGGCCACCACCTGCACTTCGGCGAATTCACGCAACGCCGCCGCCAGTATCTGGATACCCGGGGCGCTAACGCCGTCGTCGTTGCTCAGTAGTATTCTCATAATGAATTTAAACGACTTTCTTGATGAAAGCGATAAAACGAAGAGTTTGACTTACCTTGCTACATCCATCTGTTTTTAATGATATTTTCAATAGTAAGCCCAACCTGCCGTGTTACCCATTGTGACTTGCGTGGTACAGCAAGGCTTGCCTCGCTGTTGCTGATAGTATTAGCCAAAACGGCCAGCTATGCGATCTACTATACAATTCAACGGTCATCAGTGGCAAACAGGGCAGGATAGCCCCCTCGGCAAAGGGGCAAGGTTGAATACCTGAGGTAAGGTGAGGGCCGACGAGTTCGCCCCTCCAGACTATTGGGTCGTGGGCATATAAACAACGCGCAGCTTGCCGGTGTAATCCCCCGCCGTTTTATCCGCCATTGAGAAGGCAGGCGTCGTCAGGGTCAGCGGGGCCGGTACGCAAAGTACCGCGGCTCCACCGCCAGGTAGAACCACCAGCCGCTGAATATTGCGGCGGTTGGTATCGCTCCAGACGATTTCTTTGCCATTGGCGACGTTTTGCACTGCCCCGGTGGTGGGATTGATCACGCTGACCTGGTAGTCCAGCCGGTCACGTGGCTTGGATTTATCCCCCCCATTACGATACAGGGAGAATTGCCCGTCGGCTCGCTCCGGTGCGGTGATGCCCTCATCCTGAAATAGCAGGCTGATGCGTTTACTGGCCGAGTTGTTGCCGTCGTAGAGGCACACATCCAGGCTGGTACTACCGCTAACGCTCTTGCCGCTACCAACGCCTGGCCGAGTTTTCAGGTTCAGGTTAACAACTGGTGCCGAAGTTGGGAAGGCGGGTAGATAAATCTGCTGATTACTATTATCAGTCACATTGAACACGATGTCCGCAGACCAGGTATGTAATTTCGTGACGTTCGTACACCCCTCTGCCGTACTGCTCCAGTCTCCCGAACAAGAAGTAATAGGCCATTGCATCAGGTCTTGTTTAAGCGTGGCCGTCCAACGTCCAGCACTTAACTTCTTCAGTTCTGCCTGAGGAATCGAAAACGTAAAAAAGGCCTCACAGGGCCCGTCAGCCTCAGCGCTACCAATCGTACCCAGAGTGCACTTCTTCCCGTCCGTCTTCGGTATCGTTTTTCTGCTGCCTTCAATGACCAAAGAGACCACGGTTGTCGTTTCTGCCAAAGTAAAATTCAGCGTTATTTTTGTGGGCCTTACCGATGAATTATTCCAGACCGGTCTATTCAGGCATGCACCATATTTTTTGTCAGTCCGACTTTGGCAGACCAGAGTGTTACGCCCCCACTTTGGTTGATCATTTTCATCAAACCCGGCAGATAAATTATCCCAGATAACAACTTTTGCAGGCATAGAGTCCAGAGCTAGCCCCATGGTTAACACCGTATTTTGTGCTACGGGTGGTGTCGCAGCCAACGTCGCGGTGGGGAAAACCAACAACGCTGGCAGGAGCATTAAAGCATTGACGCTTATTTTCATTTTCAGATCCTTAATTCATGTTCATCGCCACCGGCACTCCAGAGCCATGGCCCTGCCGCACGGCCATCAATTGCGCCTGCTTCTGCTCGGCTGGCGGTATGTTAGCCATGGTCACCCCTGCACAGCGGGTGGTACCGACATAGCGCACCACGTCACGCATGGCCTGCACCTTCATGGCACACTGATAGAACTGCGAGCCACGCATCAGATACAGTTGCTTCATTGGCCGGGTGGTTTCCAGGCTAAAGCCACCTTCACCCAGCGGGGTCCAGGACAGCACGTTAAGAGGAATGCCGTTAACCAAAGGCCTATCCTGCTCATCCAGCATTCTGCCCAACCAGGTGTAACGCGAAGTCACCTCAATATTCCGGCGCAGCACTTTCCCCGGCACCATAAACGCCATACGCGTTCCCGCCCCTCGGCGGATCTCGCTGCTGATACCGGCAGGAGCGCTAAGTGATTCGTTGATATCAAAGGTGGTTGGCTGATAGCCCGGTACGGTAAACAGTGCCCGGCTGTTGCTGCGTACGTCCGTCTGGCCGCTGCCGTCTACCGCTACGCTGATCAATGCGGCACGGCTTTCTTCCCCTGCATCCACCCCAACCGTGATCGCGGAGGCCGGGCGGCCATCTCCCCAGCGTCCCCAATAAAGTCCGCTGCGATCGACCAACAAAGAAGAGCTATAGCTGCCGCTGCTGCTGAGCGTGTGCCGGTTCGCTACCTTGTCATAGGCGTCACTGACGGCGAAGCTGCCGTTACCGTACTGTCCACCGGCACGGGCGTAGGTTGCAGCGGTCAGGGTCTGGCTATTGACGCCATAAATCGAAGCCCCCATCTCATTTTGCCCGCTCTCATCCATATAGCGGCTGTAGTTGGCGTTATAACTGAGTTGCCCTTCCCCACGCTGGCTATTGCGATAGTTGGCGCCCAGAGAGGTAGTGCTGTTAGTGGCACCGCCACGGCGCCCGGAGAACGATAGGCTGACGGTGAAGTAGCCGCCTTTGTCGGTTCCCTGCTGGCCGCTATCATGGCGCCTGAAAGCGCTGACTGCGCTATTGATGTTAATGTCGTTGAACGCAAAGGAACGGCTGACCCCAATCTGCCAGGTTTGACTACGCGAACGCGTCGTGTAGATCTGCTCCCAAGGGGCGACATCCTGATGGTTGTCATCATTGCCAGACAGTTCACTGCGATAGCGGTAACGCCCTCCACTGCTGTTAAGCGAGTAGCCAATATTGGCAAACCACTGCGCGAGCGGGACTGAAAGCATCAGGTTGGAACTCTGGTAACAACCGCTAAAACCATAGTTTCTCTGTTGAGAGCCGCAGTCAGGCACCGAGAGGGCCGAGCGGTAGAAACTCAATGAAAAACCGTCGTTATAGTTTATTTGCTGAATATTTCCCCGCGTCCCCTCGCTACCGGCCAGATAACTGGCGCGAGCCGTCATGACGCCATCCAACGGGCCACTGTTAAAACCATGGCTCCAGTCCGCCGCCCCTTCCCAGTAGTGTTCGTCGCTCAATATCGTACTACCCGCCGTCAGCGACAGCGAATCGGTCAACGGAATACGCAACCCGCCTTGCACCACCCGCCGATCGTCCGCCATAGGATGCGTATCGTGGTCTACTTCAACCCCGGCTTGCAGGAACCACTGAGGGCCATTGAGCTGAGACACACCGGTGTTGGTATAAGGAACGGTTTCTGTCCTGACTAACTGGTTATCCTCATAGATCCGCAATGTGACGGTATAGCTGCCGCTGGGGAAGGTACGCGTATCCAGTTCCTGTGCCCCGGCATTCAGGTAAAAGGAAGACAGTAACTGTTCGTCACGATAGGCGTCGATGCGAGCGTTGCGCGAAAGGAAGACCGAGACCGGGGTCCCACGGGAAACCTGGCTCTGGTTGACCCAGGCCATGGTCGAACCAGCCCGTACCCCACGGATCTTGCCAATCGGCAATTGGCTCAGGTTGATGTTGCCCCCCGCGTTGCTGAAGATGTCACGGGAGTCCATCATACCGCCTTGCAGATAGAGGCTTTTCCACAAGTCCTGCCGAAAATAGGCATTATTCATCTCTATCTGCTGATGGTTGCTATGGCGATAGCGCTGTCCCGTATAGAACCAGTCGGCATTAAGATAGCCATTTTCAGTGACGCCCAGTGAGCCAGTCCCCTGCAGCGACAATGACTGATAGCTTTCATCAGCAACAAAATTGAGGTTTTGCTGATGGATCAGCGCATTTTCACTTTCTGCTGTCGCCTGATAGAAACCGCTACCGACAGCTTTTTTCGGGAGGTACTGACGGTCAAGGAACAGGTTAACCCGGGAATTATTCTCGTCATAGATGATGCCAACCGTCTGGGTTTCCAGATAGTCGCAACTTGGCGCGTTACCATTACCGCTGCAGGCAAGGTTGCCATTACGCGCGAGCGGTTGCCCCAGCGCTGTCATCAATTGTGCACCAAGCTCAGGATCGTCGTTGAACTGTTGCTTCACGGCATCAGCCAGTTCCGCTGGCTTTATGAAGACAACCTGTTCCAGATTAATATTGGCTTCATAAAGCCCGAGAGACTTGCCATAAAGGGAAACATCAACCCAAACAAGCTGCCCTTGTGCCAAGGCCTCGAAGCCTGGTGGAATTTTAGGGGTAGCCGACGAATCGTGTTGCATAATCATAAGGCCTACCAACAACCCTGCAGATAGGCTAGCGCGAAAAGCCATTATTCATCCCTGATAAAAATGGGGCTAAGAGCCCCATAAGATATGAAAACAAACTTTTGAATTGGGTCGCCTTAAGGAGCCTTGGTCGCCTGAGTCACCACCAGGCTAACAATGCCGCTGTAGGTGCCAGTGGCGATAGTGCCTTGCGTGGTCTGGGCAAAACGCAGCGGCAGAACGTCTGAACCATTTTCGATTCCCGCAGGGAACAGGGTCGCCGCTTCCAGCAGTTGGTTGGTGGTGGTCAGTACCGTTTCACCCAGGCTTACGGTCAATGGGATCTTGTTAACCCCATTGACATCCGCCAGGCTCGCGGCTCTGACCAGGCGAACGTTAACGCCAGCGGTAGCGTTGTTAGACCAGACCTTGGTGTTCAGGTTAAAAGGCGTCAGGCCTTTGCCTGGCAAATACTGCATATCGATGCTGCTTGGCAAACCGGTATTATCAGGTTGCGTCATATCAATCGTCGCATCCACGTTGGCATTCACAGTAATATCTTTCTGCACTGCCTGAACTGAAAATACGGCAGCCATGGTTGAAACGATCAGCAGTGGTTTAATAAACTTTTTCATAAAATCTCCATTTTATTTTATAAATAACATCCAACTTTACTCACCCCATAAGATCGGGGCTATACATGATTTGACTCCACACTTAAAGCTTTACAGACAAATCAATTTCTTCAACGCGCTTCTTAAGCCAGTTAAAATAACGCGCTTTATATTTCTTCCCTGGCATTACCATTAGCGAGGCAATTTTAAGCTCGGTACCGGGATATATCGTGGTGGTTTCTTTTTTCCAGTTGCAAACACCGCCCTGGTCACAAACCCCCACCTCTCGTAGCGGAATACGCAACGTACCATCATTGATAACCTGGCCGCGCTGTGCATCCAGCGTCAGGCTGGCAACGGCCTTTTTAGGCGCAACGTGGACCAATGCTCCCCATACCAGGTTGATACCTACCTTGGTCGTGGTCATCTGTGGGCTGGCAGCAGCGACGTTATCTTCTAATTCCGGCACGCCTTCAAAATAAACTCGCCAGGTGGTTTCTTTTTCCGGTAACTCCAGCGCGACCAACCGTACAAGGCGTTGGCTACCTGCCGAGATAGCCAATTTTTGCGGCGTTATCACCAGCGAGCTTTGTCCAAATTGTTCAACGTCCGCTTCTTGTTCTTGTTTAGTGCCGGGATTTAGTATTTGTTTTTCTGTTACCTTGACGAATTGCACCGCGTCGCTTTGGGATATAACCCTTATTTGAGCGGCTCCAGTTTCGCCGATCCCGACTTCCATAGGATAAACGCTCATATTAGCCAATACATAACCTGGTAAAAAACAAAAAATAGCAACACCACTCAGGCGTTTAATAATATTGAGCTTCATGATTAATCCGTAATGAGAGTCTTTTATATCAAACTTTAAAACACAGCCAACTCCAGCCACGCTTAGTCTCGTAAAATTCGCAGCAAGTATAAAAACCAATGAGCACGCAGATCAACATAATAATTATAATAAAAAAAACAAGAACAACACCTTCAGTAAGCTCATGATAAAAAACAAGATAATTTTTAATTATAACAAACAGAAATAAACAAATTATAATATTTAAGATGAATTACAAGATGAGGTTTTAATCAATGGCGCAATACGGGGAAAATTAGCCTGGCAAGCCAGGCCGGTGACAGCATTTTCGCTGTCTTATTCAGTTCAGGCAGAGTTCCTCTCCGCCTGAACGAGAAAGCAAGAATTGATAGCTGAGGATTAAGTTAACGGCTACTCGGCAATATCCGCGTCACCGCTAGCCAATTGCATTATTTCGCGCACTACGCTAGTAGCGAAACTGCCTGCCGGTAACCAGAAACGTAATTCCACGGTGAAATCATCCCACCAGTTCCACTGCATTTTCTGCGGCTGTAGCAGCAAGGCCCGTCGTGCAGGCTCTACGCGCTCACGCTTTAACAGACTCAGCAATTCCGGCTGTTGCGCCAGGCAACTTTGTTCAAACTCCAGTACCTCTGCGGCAGTTCCCGGCTCACCATCCCCCGGCAACGGAGCGGTGATCATCAGTTCACCTGCGTCTAACCGTTGTTGCAGGGTGGCTAGCTCTTCCGCTTTGGCCACGAACCAGCTCCCGCGGCCAGTCAGCTGTAACGCATCCCCTTCCAGCACCGTTTGCTGCTGTTGGTTAGCCAAACGCTGGCTGGTAATGAGGTTGAACAACGCACTGCGGCTGGCAGACAGGTAGAAGCTACGTTTGCTGCGTTCCTTGACCCGGATCTCATCGTTGGCCCAGCGACGTGCCATCGTCAGGTTGTTGCCACCACGGCCAAAGCGCTGGCTGCCAAAGTAGTTCGGCACGCCGCCCGCCGCGATGGCCTGCAAACGCTGCTCTACTTCTTGGCGATCGCTGATCTGGCGCAGCACCAAGGTAAATTCGTTACCCTTCAACGTACCGATGCGCAGCTTACGTAGGTGGCGAGCGGCCTGTAGCACTTCGCAGCCTTCCAACGCAAACTGGCGGAGATCGGGAGATTCTTTCCCCGGCAGATGCAGACAGAACCACTGCTCGGTGACCGCATGGCGATCTTTCAAACCGGCATAGCTGACCGAACGGGCATGAATGCCGGCAAACTTCGCCAGATAGTCCGCCACAAACTGGGTGTTGCAGCCGTTCTTGCGGATATTCACCAGCAGGTGCTCACCTTCGCCGTCCGGCGTAAAGCCCAGATCCTCAACCACCACAAAGTCTTCCGGGTTGGCTTTCAGCACGCCGGTAGCCGCTGGCTTGCCGTGCAACCAGGTCAGATTAGCCATGTCCATGCGTTATTCCTTGATCAACAAGGCAACCGCTTCGCAGGCAATGCCTTCGCCACGGCCAGTAAAGCCCAGTTGCTCGGTGGTGGTCGCTTTGACGTTAACGTCGTCCATATGGCATTGCAGATCTTCCGCCAGGAAGATGCGCATCTGAGGAATGTGTGGTGCCATCTTCGGTGCCTGCGCAATGATGGTGACATCCAGATTACCCAGACGATAGCCCTTGGCACGAATGCGTTTCCAAGCTTCGCGCAGCAGCTCGCGGCTGTCTGCCCCTTTGAAAGCCGGATCGGTATCCGGGAACAGCTTGCCGATATCCCCCAACGCCGCCGCCCCCAGCAGGGCGTCGGTGGCCGCATGCAGCGCCACGTCACCATCGGAGTGAGCCAGCAGTCCTTTTTCATAAGGAATGCGAACACCGCCGATCACCAACGGCCCTTCGCCGCCAAATTTATGGACATCAAAACCGTGACCGATACGCATGATGCGCTCCTTTAGTTGTTCAACTGAGTCAAATAGAACGCCGCCAGCGCCAAATCCTCTGGCCGCGTCACTTTAATATTGTCCGCACGCCCCGCCACCAGCAGCGGATGATAGCCGCAATGCTCCAGCGCCGAGGCTTCATCGGTTACCGTCGCCCCTTCATCCAGGGCGCGTTGCAGGCAGAGTTTAAGCAATTCCAGCGGGAATAGCTGCGGCGTCAGTGCATGCCACAAATCCTGACGCTCAACGGTGTGCGAGATGATGCTTTGGCCCACCTGCGCACGCTTCATGGTATCACGCACCGGTGCGGCAAGAATGCCGCCGACCTTACTGTGTGCCGTGATCGCGAGCAATCGCTCCAGATCGTCGGGGTGCAGGCAAGGGCGAGCAGCATCGTGTACCAAAACCCAGTGTGCGTTGCCTGCCAATTGCAGCCCGGCCAGTACCGAATCGGCGCGCTGCTGCCCACCCTCAGTGACCAGGACCCGCGGATCGCTGGCGATCGATAATGTCTTGAATTGTTGGTCTTCGGGGCTGATGGCCACGATCACCTGGGTAATACGCGGATGGCGCAGCAAAGCGTGGATCGCGTGCTCAAGAATGGTTTGATGGCCGATGGTTAAATATTGCTTCGGGCACTCGGCCTGCATACGGCTGCCAATACCGGCAGCGGGCAGGACGGCGATCACCTGAGGGGAGGAGCCTACGAATGGATTCATGCGTTACTTCGGTGGGTTGTTCTGTGTGGCAGACGCCGCGTTGCGCCCGGAAGGTTCAGGAACCAGACGATAGAAAGTCTCGCCGGGCTTGATCATGCCCAGTTCATTACGTGCGCGTTCTTCTATCGCTTCCTGACCGCCGTTCAGGTCGTCGATCTCGGCAAACAGCTGATCGTTACGCGCTTTCAATTTGGCATTGTTGCTCTGCTGAGCCACAACGTCATCATTGACCCGTACATAATCGTGAATACCATTCTTCCCCAGCCACAGCGAATACTGTAACCAGCCAAGCAGCGCCAGCAATAGCAGCGTCAGTTTTCCCATCTCCGCCCCCTAAAAAAAGCGCTTAATCATCCCACAACTTGCCGTTTGACTCCACAGCAGCAGCGGCTTTTCACCTGTAGCCATCAAGCGTAATCAGAATTTCCTGAGTTTAGCGCCTGATTGTCGCCTGAAAGCGGCATTAAATCCAGGTGGCCGCAGGCAGCATGGATCGACGGGCACCGCATGCTGCTGCATACATCGACATCATGCACACATCGTCACCCCACATCAGTATGCAGTAAGAATAACTGGGCTGAGGGTATTTTTACCGACATTTAAGCCAGTTTTTAAATAATTATTCATATTTAACACTGTTAGCATTTTCATCATCAGGTAGGGGTTGTGTTTTTATTCATGTAAGTTTATTTTTATGCATCTAAAGTGCATAAATAAATCCAATGTATAACCTTTACTTAACGACTCAACTTATTCGGGGATTGCTCATGTTAAAACGTTTAGTGCTGATTAGTGCCTGCCTGGCGGCCACTTTTTCCGCCGCTTCCTTTGCCGCAGAACCGACGTATGTTGTCGGCTCCGGCGGTACCTATCGTCCGTTCGAATACGAAAACAGCAAAAAAGAGCTGGAAGGTTTTGATATCGATGTGATCAAGGCCGTCGCCAAAGCGGAAGGTTTCCAGGTGAAGCTGGTAAATACGCCGTGGGAAGGCATCTTTGCCACCCTGAACTCTGGTGACCGCGACATCATCATTTCCGGCATCACCATTACCGACAAGCGCAAGCAGATGGTCGACTTCTCTACGCCGTACTTCCCGGCAGAGCAGGCTATCGTAGTCCCTAAAGAGTCTACGGTAGACTCCATCGACGCGCTGAAAACCCTGAAGGTGGGCGTGGTTAACTCCAGCACCGGCGACATCGTGGTTTCCGACGTCTTGGGTAAGAACAGCACCTCCATTAAGCGTTTTGATAATACCCCGCTGCTGCTGCAAGAGCTGTATGAAGATGGTATTGGCGCGGCCGTGGGTGACGTTGGCGTGGCCAAGTTCTATATCAAGACCCACCCGGAGAAAGAGTTCAAGCTGGTGTCAGACGCCAAGTTTGAGCGCCAGTATTTCGGCATTGCGGTGGCCAAGGGCAACGATGAGCTGCGCAACAAGATTAACAGCGGCCTGAAGAAAATCATCGCCGATGGCACCTACGCCAAAATCTACCAGACCTGGTTCGACAGCAACGTCCCTACGCTGCCAGCAGAATAAACCAGCTGTAAATAGGGGCGCAATTGACTGTGCCCCTACGTATCAATGACCTGCAAGTTCGCACTACCACCGTAAGGATTCTATTTTGTCAGCATTCCGTTGGGAGATCATTGAGGAATACGCTCCGCTGTTTATGGAGGGTGCCTGGATGACCATCAAATGTACCATCATCTGCGTGATCCTGGGCACCACTTGGGGGCTACTCCTCGGCTTAGGCCGCCTGGCGCAGGCTCCGCACGGCATCTGGAAACCGATCCTGCACTATTGCGTGCAATGGCCGGTGCGCATCTACATTAGCGCCTTCCGGGGCACGCCGCTGTTTGTGCAAATCATGGTGGTCCACTTCGCGTTGGTGCCGCTGTTTATCAATCCGCGTGACGGCCTGCTGGTCAGCAACGGTTTGATGAGCGTCGACTTCGCGCGCGCATTACGTTCCGATTACGGTGCCTTCCTGTCTTGCGTAGTCGCCATCACGTTGAACGCCGGTGCCTACGTCTCGGAGATCTTCCGTGCCGGGATCCAGTCGATCGATCGCGGCCAGATGGAGGCATCGCGCTCGTTGGGAATGGGCTACGGCAAAACCATGCGTAAGGTGATCCTGCCGCAGGCCTTCCGCCGCATGCTGCCACCGCTCGGCAACAACGCCATCGCCATCGTCAAGGATTCGTCCCTGGCCTCCGCGATTGGTCTGGCGGATCTGGCTTATGCCGCGCGTACCGTTTCCGGCGCGTACGCCACCTACTGGGAGCCCTATCTGACTATTTCAGTGATCTATTGGATCATCACCTTCCTGCTCTCGCTGATGGTGCAACACATGGAAAAAAGGTTCGGTAAAAGTGATTCGCGTACATAACCTGCAAAAACAATTTGGCGAAGCCCACGTGCTGCGCGGGATCTCCTGCCAGATCGCGCCGAAAGAAGTGGTGTGTATTATCGGCCCATCCGGCTCCGGTAAAAGTACCTTTCTGCGCTGTATCAACGCGCTGGAAACGCTTTCTGGCGGTGAGATTGACGTTAACGGCTTTGCCATTCACGACCAGAAGACCGATCTGAACAAGATGCGTGAAAGCGTGGGCATGGTATTCCAACGCTTTAACCTGTTCCCACACATGACGGTGTTGGAAAACATCATCATGGCGCCGATGGAGGTGAAAAAACTGTCCCGCAGCGAGGCCATTGAACGTGCCGAAGTGCTACTGAATAAAGTAGGCCTGCTGGACAAGATCGATGCCTATCCCAGCAGCCTGTCCGGCGGGCAGCAACAGCGTGTCGCCATCGCCCGCGCATTGGCGATGGAACCGCAAATCATGCTGTTTGATGAGCCTACCTCAGCGCTGGATCCGGAGTTGGTCGGTGAAGTGCTGGCGGTGATGAAAGCGCTGGCCCTTGAAGGCATGACAATGGTGGTGGTAACCCACGAAATGGGCTTCGCCCGTGAAGTGGCTGATCGGGTGCTGTTTATCGATCAGGGGATTATTCAGGAAGAAGGCACACCGGAGCACATCTTCGGTAACCCGACCAATCCACGCACCCAGGCATTTTTAAGCAAAGTTTTGTAACCTTCGGCACCGCTTTGACATCTCTTGGACGCATGTCCCCTCACCCCAACCCTCTCCCACAGGGAGAGGGAGTCGGCCCAGTGCTAGCGGCAGGAACCGAAGCCAATCTTTCGCTTTGAGCTGATTCGGGGTCTAGATAGGCACAAACTCAATCTGTGGCACATGCTGTCCCCTCTCCTGGGGGTGAGGGCGTCTGGATTACCAACCGCTCAGAAAGCTGAACACCAGCCAGAACAGACAAATGACGGTGATACCGGTCAGCAGCAGCGTGAGGAACAAACGCCCGCGCAGCACCACGCTGAAGACGATACCCAGCAGCACGGAGGCCGGCATCAAAGCCAGGAAAAACGGCCAGGTATAGAGAAGGAAAAACAAGGTGTTAGAGCCGTAAACCAGAAAAGGCACGGTAAACGCCAACCAATAGAAGACAAAGCCGCTAGTACCGCCCAAAAAGGAGTATGAGGGTTCCTCTGGCTCGAGTTGGCTATCAATCAATAGTGGCGTGGCATTTTGCATAGCGTTCCCTGGTCTATTGGCTCGCTCTGCGGCGACTTACTAGAGTAAAAAGCGCGTGGCTGGATCACGCCATGCGCCTTTTGCGAATTCAGGGTTTGATAATAGCCTGACCACGCAGCAGGTCTAACAATTGCGCGGTCAAATTTGTTACCAATTGTTCACCATTAAGCCGGATATCCGGTCGTTCCGGCGCTTCATACACCGAGTCGATACCGGTGAAATTACGCAGTTCACCAGCGCGGGCCTTTTTGTACAATCCTTTCGGATCGCGAGCCTCACAAATTGCCAGCGGAGTGTCGACAAACACTTCGATAAACTGCCCCTCTGCCAACATTTCCCGCACCATCTGCCGTTCGGCACGGTGCGGTGAGATAAACGCCGTCAACACCACCAGCCCGGCATCCACCATCAGTTTGGCCACTTCACCCACCCGGCGGATATTCTCACGCCGATCGTCGTCAGAGAACCCCAAGTCGCGGCACAGGCCGTGGCGCACATTGTCGCCATCCAGCAGATAGGTGCTGACCCCCAACTGGTGCAACGCCTGTTCCAATGCCCCGGCCACGGTCGATTTCCCTGAACCAGACAGGCCGGTAAACCACAGCACCACACCCTGATGATCGTTCGCGGCTTCACGCTCCGCACGCGTTACCGCATGCGGGTGCCACACGACGTTTTCGTCTTTCGCTAACTCAGCCTCGGCCACGTTAATTCCCCTTCAGCAGGTCACGCGCACCCCAGTGTGGGAAATGCTTGCGTACCAAGGCGTTCAGCTCCAGTTCAAAGGCGCTGAAGTTCCCCGCCGCTGCCGGATTATCCTGCTGCAAGGCTTCGCGGATCAACCCCGCGCCAACCGTGACGTTAGTCAAACGATCGATAAAGATCAGGCCGCCGGTATCATGATTCTGTTGATAGCTGTCCAGCACCAGCGGTTCGTCGAAGGTAAGCTCCACCAGCCCAATGCCGTTCAAAGGCAACACATCGGCCTTATGCTGTGACAGCGAGTTAATCTCCACCTGATGGCGAATGCTCTCAACGCGGGCGCGGGTTTTCTTCCCGGCTACCTTGATGTCGTAGCTTTGGCCCGGCAACAGCGGCTGTTCTGCCATCCATACTACGTCTGCCAAGGCACTTTGCGTGGCCTGTAGGGTTTCGCTGGCATCCACCAGCAGGTCGCCCCGGCTGATATCGACTTCGTCTTTCAGCACCAGCGTGATCGCTTCACCCGGCCCCGCCTCCTGCAGATCGCCATCAAAGGTCACGATACGTGCCACGGTGGATTCAACGCCAGACGGCAGCACCTTGATGCGCTGGCCCACGCGGACCACACCGGCAGACAACGTACCGGCATAACCGCGGAAATCGAGGTTAGGGCGGTTGACGTATTGTACCGGGAAACGCAGCGGCTGATGTTCACGCTCGCTGATGACATCCACGCTTTCCAGCACTTCCAGCAGCGTCGGGCCGCTGTACCAAGGCATCTGTGTGCTCTGGGTAGCGACGTTGTCCCCGTCCAGTGCCGACAACGGGACGAATTTAATCTCCAGGTCGTTGGGCAACTGCTCGGCGAAGGTCAGGTAGTCCTGTTTGAACTGTTCAAACACCGCCTGGCTGTAATCCACCAGGTCCATTTTGTTCACCGCCACCACCAAATGGCGAATGCCAAGCAACGTGGCAATAAAGCTGTGGCGACGGGTCTGATCCAGCACGCCCTTGCGCGCATCGATCAGCAGGATCGCCAAGTCACAGGTCGAAGCACCGGTAGCCATATTGCGGGTGTACTGCTCGTGCCCTGGCGTATCGGCGATAATAAATTTGCGCTTTTCGGTCGAGAAATAGCGGTAGGCCACGTCGATGGTAATGCCCTGCTCACGTTCTGCCTGCAGGCCATCCACCAGCAAGGCCAGATCGAGCTTCTCCCCTTGGGTGCCGATGCGTTTGCTGTCGGTATGCAAGGTTGAGAGCTGATCTTCGTAGATCTGGCGGGTATCGTGCAGCAAGCGGCCAATCAGGGTGCTTTTGCCGTCGTCCACGCTGCCGCAGGTCAGGAAGCGTAGCAGGCTCTTGTGCTGCTGCGCGTGCAGGTAGGCTTCTACCCCGCCCTGTTCGGCGATTTGTTGTGCAATAACGTTGTTCATTCCGGCGGCTCCTTAGAAATACCCTTGGCGCTTTTTCAGCTCCATCGAACCGGACTGATCGCGGTCGATCATGCGGCCCTGACGTTCGCTGGTGGTGGAAACCAGCATTTCCTCGATGATCTCCGGCAGCGTCTGCGCTGAAGAATCCACCGCGCCGGTCAACGGCCAGCAGCCGAGGGTACGGAACCGCACCATACGCTGGCTGATCACTTCACCCGGTTGCAGATCGATACGATCGTCATCCACCATCATCAGCATGCCGTCGCGTTCCACCACCGGACGTGGTTTGGCCAGGTAGAGCGGAACGATGTCGATCTTCTCCAGGAAGATGTATTGCCAGATATCCAGCTCGGTCCAGTTCGACAGCGGGAACACGCGGATACTCTCGCCCTTGTTGATCTGGCCGTTATAGTTGTGCCACAGCTCTGGACGCTGGTTTTTCGGATCCCAACGGTGGAAGCGATCGCGGAAAGAGTAGATTCGCTCTTTGGCGCGGGATTTCTCTTCATCACGGCGTGCGCCACCGAAAGCAGCATCAAAGCCGTACTTGTTAAGCGCCTGCTTGAGGCCTTCAGTTTTCATGATATCAGTGTGCTTGGCGCTGCCGTGGACAAACGGGTTAATCCCCATCGCCACCCCTTCCGGGTTTTTATGGATCAGCAGCTCGAAACCGTACTCTTTGGCAGTACGATCGCGGAATTGGTACATTTCGTTGAATTTCCAGCCGGTATCCACATGCAGCAGTGGGAACGGCAGCGTGCCCGGGTAGAACGCCTTGCGTGCCAGATGCAGCATCACCGAGGAGTCTTTACCGATGGAATAGAGCATCACCGGATTGCCGAATTCGGCGGCCACTTCACGGATGATATGGATGCTCTCCGCCTCCAATTGCCGCAAATGAGTGAGTCGTTTTTGGTCCATAACAGATCCTTTAAGCCAAATTCACGACGGCCGGGCGCGCTGCCACTGCCGTCTGCGATTGATGCCCAAACCAGGCGATTTGATGGTGTAGCTCCACCACTTCACCGATCACCAGCAGCGCCGGTAACGGGGCCTGCCGAGTTAATTGTTCCAGCTGTTGCAAGGTGCCAGTCTGCACCTGTTGATCGGCCCGTGTACCCCGGCTGATCACGGCGACTGGCGTATCCGCATCACGGCCATGGGCGATCAGGTTGCGGCTGATATCCGCCGCCTTCATGGTGCCCATGTAGATCGCCAACGTCTGCCGCGCCCGCGCCAAAGCGGGCCAATCCAAGCCGTCGTCATCGTCACGGCAATGGCCGGTAATAAAGGTCACGCTTTGGGCGTGATCGCGATGCGTTAGCGGAATACCAGCATAGGCCGTAGCCCCTGCGGCAGCGGTTACGCCCGGCACCACCTGGAAGGGGATCCCGGCAGCAGCGGCCACCTGTAACTCTTCGCCACCCCGGCCAAAGATAAAGGGATCGCCGCCTTTTAACCGCACTACCCGCTTCCCTTGCTGCGCCAGTTCCACCAGCAGCCGATTGGTCTCTTCTTGGATCACCGAATGCGCACCGGCGCGTTTGCCCACGCAGATACGTTCGGCGTCGCGACGCACCAAATCCAGCGTCTCTTCGCTCACCAGATGATCGTAAAGCACCACGTCGGCCTGCTGCATCACCTGCAGCCCGCGTAGGGTTAACAAACCGACATCGCCCGGGCCTGCCCCGACCAGTGCGATCTCACCTTGTGCCCCCTCATTACCCTGCGCAAAAGCCGTTAAATCCTGTTCCAACTGCTGCTGCGCCTGCTCCGTCTGGCCATTCGCCACCAAAGTCGCGAAACGGCCGTTGAAGGTTTTCTCCCAGAAACGGCGCCTGGCCCCGATGGAAGCCAGCCGTTGCTTCACTTTGCCACGTAACCCTCCGGCCATTTCCGCCATCTGCCCCAGGCTGGCGGGCAACAACGCCTCCAGCTTCTCACGTAACATCCGCGCCAATACCGGTGCCTGGCCGCTAGATGACACGGCCACCACCAACGGTGAACGATCGATAATCGACGGGAAGATAAAGGAGCAGCGCGGTTGGTCATCCACCACGTTGGCCAACACGCGGCGCTTATCCGCTTCGGCATACACCTCGGCGTTCAGCGCGCTATCGTCGGTAGCGGCAATTACCAGAAAGACGTCGTCTAACTGCTGCGGCACAAAGTTCTGCCCCAGCCACTCAACGCGCCCTTGCAGGTGTTGGTGCTCCAGCTCCGCTAAGAGCGCCTGCGCCACGATCCTCACTTCGGCCCCTGCGCGTAGCAGGAGGTCAACTTTGCGTGCAGCCACTTCGCCGCCGCCAACCACCAACACTGGGCGTTGTTTCAGGTCGGCAAATATTGGTAGATAGTCCACAACGGCCTTTTCATATAACAGATTGATAGGGTGACTATACGGCGTGCGATTTGCCCCCTGAAATGACGAAAAGGCATGAGATGTTCTTAAAAGGAATAAGGCAGGCTGTACCAAGGCCAAAACGGAAGGAAGGGCAAGAAACGAAGGTGAGGTACTGATCCAGATGGCTCCACAACCCTGAAGTTTCAGGTAACATATGTCTGCCTTGGTAACGTAGGCCGGGTACACATAGGCGGGTTATTAAAGGTCACCCTCTCCGTCATATACCCCAAATTCAATAAGGTCTGTGATTTTCTTTCTTGGGAGGAATAATTCCTTCCTTTATCAAGCGTTCTCGATACGCCTTTAATTTACGTTGAAGATACCAACTTAATAGACCAACCGTAATCATCATTACATTAAAACAGATCAGATTACGTATATCATGCTTAAACAAAAAAATTGATAAAATTATAGATACAGCACCTAACACAACAAAATAACCAAGTATAAAATCAGTGATAAAAATAATAAATTTGATTATTTTACCTTTCATTTATAACTCCATCGATAAAAATTTATTATTTATATCTTCAAATAGTTCCGGGTTGGTGTTTTTTATTTTAGATGCTCTAACAAAAGGCTCCGCGTATTTTTCAATTAAAAAATAAAGTAAATCCAAATCCCCTTCCGATCTTAACTTCCAATATAAATCAGGAGCATCATTCATCAATTGTCGAGATCCATACGTTGAACGAGCTATTTTTCCACCTAACGTATATGTAGTTGTTATCGTTAAACCAGTAACGAAACGCGGGAAAAAACCAGTCAACAGCGTGCCAGTCACATTTTTAAAAAGATAGTTATTAGCTATCGCTCCTCCCGCAATACCCGCTGTCTGCCTCCGGCTCAATAACTGTCGTTGCTCTTCTGTCAAATTTTTATAGTAATCCTCATAGACAATATGTAGAGTCCTATTGACTTTTTCTGAGTTGATTCCATCTTTCACCAGTTTGGCAAGTCTATGCTTGTCATTGTTTTTTTGATATCTCGAATCTGTATCTATAAAATCATAGGCGAGATAACCATAATCACCAAGAGTCTCCCATGTACCACTCAATAGAGAGTAAGATACATCTGCCAGATCAGAGTCTCCTAGTGCTGAAATAGACTCAGACATCTCCTCTGCTATAGTCGAAGCAACTAATGAAGAATTCATACTCAATACACCCTGTCATCCCAGAAACTATACGAACCTGTCGAGCATGATTCGTGATTTCGCGTTATATCTCTATATTTTATAGATATTGCCTCTTGTGGGATCATTCCATTATCATTAATTGAGTGGGGGTAATCACACTTAATTGCTACAATAGTTGCGCCCCCCAGACGGATTGAGTAATAGCGTTCCAAGCCACCGTTCACACTAGTCCTAAGGAACTGAATATTACATTCTATTTCTTCATTATTATCCATACATGCTGCTATTAACGGGGACGATTTATCTATAAGTTTGAGAATAATAACAGGTTGATGATTGACATGCTGAGAGCGAGTGGCCAAGTGCTGATAAGATAGAACAAAGATATCATCTTCGTGTCCCACCTGATACCGATTTCCTATCGAATCAAACGTCCCACACCCAGCAGATATCAATCCTTGCTTTTTCCCTTTAATACTCATATAGATGATACTTGATATAAAAATCCCTTTTCATAATCTAAATTGTATGATTTTTAACACTATCCTGAAGAATTACTTATGTCTAGTAGTTTTTTATTGCAATGTCCCCCGATCAATAAGGTGATGATAGAGTAGGCTTTGCCACCATCTTCCATTGAAAGCGATTAGGTTAACACTTAAGCTACAAGAGTGTGATCAATTTGGGTCGGGTCTGAAGCAAAAATAGGACGCGAAGAAATTGTCTTATCGCCCGTAGCGTCCCATACTGAACATCGCAAAAATAATCGGCATCACCGCTGTCAAAGAAGGATTTTTCGGTATGTTTTCCCGCTTGTGTCTGAGAGCAGGGCTGTTGCTAGTCGCTCTCGGCAGTGCTGTAAGCGTTTCGGCCGCTACCAAACCCGTAAAAGAAGCCCCGATGGGCCAGTTCGCCGCTAAACAGATCCGCCATATCGCTACCTACTTCCCCGGCCGCATGGCGGGCAGCCCGGCAGAATTACTGGCCGCAGATTACCTGAAACAGCAGTTTACCGAGATGGGCTACCCGGCTGATACCCGCACCTTTGACGCCCGTTATCTCTACACCAATAAAGACACCAGTGAAAACTGGCGCAAGATCAGCGTCACCTCGGTGATTGCCACCAAAAAGGGTGAGCGGCCCCAACAGGTCATCATCATGGCGCACTTCGATACCTACACCCCGCTTAGCGACGATGAGGTGGACAATAATCTTGGTGGCCTGACGCTACAGGGGGTCGATGACAATGCCTCCGGCGTGGGCGTGATGCTGGAGTTGGCCAACAGGCTGAAAAACATCCCCACCACCTATAGCCTGCGCTTTGTGGCCACGAGCGGTGAAGAGCTCAAGTCGATAGGGGCTAAGAACTACCTCGCCCGTATGACGCCGGAAGAGCGTAACAACACGCTGCTGGTGATTAACCTCGATAGCCTGATCACCGGCGATCGCCTCTATTTCCATTCCGGGCGTAACACCGAGCCGGAAGTGGTGGCCAGATCCCGCGATCGTGCGCTGAGCATCGCCCACCGTTACGGCATTGAAGCGGCCATCAACCCAGGCAGCAAAGGTTTTCCAACCGGCACCGGTTGCTGTTCCGATCAGATTGTCTTTGATAACGCCAAAATTCCGGTGATGGCGGTAGAAGCCACCAACTGGTCGCTGGGGGATGAGAACGGTTACCAGCAGCGTGCTGTCAGCCCCAGCTTCCCGCAGGGCATTACCTGGCATCGCCCGCAATACGACAATCTGCAATATCTGGAAACTCACCTGCCAGGGCGGATCGACAAACGCAGCCGCGACAGCGTGCGGATCCTGTTACCGTTGGTAAAAGAATGGGTGCAGGCGCATCCTGCTCCAGAGCAGAAGAAGAAAAAGAAGAAGTAGTACCTTACAGCCCCTCACCCTAATCCTCTCCCACAAGGAGAGTGACCGATCGAGTCAGGCTGAAAGTGAGTGATTCATCATCAACACCGAGTAACTCGCCTCGGCTAAGAGTGAACTTCTTTCTCCCAACAGAACAGTGACTTTCAGCTCCCTCTCCCTGTGGGAGAGGGTTAGGGACATCAACCTTCGTGCAGACCACACTCGCGCTTCAGGCCGAAGAAGCGGGTCTCTTCCTCGCTCATGCCTTCCTCCCATTTACGGGTGGTGTGGGTATCACCCACCGACAGGTAGCCCTGATCCCACAGCGGGTGGTAGCTCAGGCCATGCTCGGTGAGATAGTGGTAAATCTGGCGGTTATCCCAGTCGATGATCGGCAGGATCTTGAACACCCCTCGTTGCACCGCCAGCACCGGCAGATTGGCTCGGCTGCCCGATTGCTCACGGCGCAGGCCGGCAAACCAGGTTTGCGCACCTAGCGTTTCCAGCGCGCGGTTCATCGGCTCAACTTTGTTGATTTGGTTGTACCGCTCAATGCCCTCAACGCCCTGCTCCCACAGCTTGCCGTAGCGCGCCTCTTGCCAGGCTGGTGAATGCTCGGCGCGGAACACTTGCAGGTTCAGGTTCAGCTTGTCGGCCAGTTGGTCGATAAACTGGTAAGTTTCTGGGAACAGGTAGCCGGTATCGGTCAGGATCACCGGGATATCCGGCTTGATGCGCGTGACCAGATGCAGGCACACCGCCGCCTGAATACCAAAGCTGGAGGAAAGCACAAACTCCCCCGGCAGATGTTCCAGCGCCCAGGCAACCCTCTCCTGTGCCGAAAGCTGTTCCAACTGGCCGTTAACGACCGCCAGTGCCAGCGCTTGACCGGACTTCGGTAGCGCGTTCAGTGCCGCCAGATCCAATTCAGCCATGATGCGATCTCCTGAAAGTGTTGATGTGGCCCCTCACCCTACCCCCTCCCACAGGGAAAGGGGACAGTAAGGTGCACAAACTTAGCTGCTGCACAAAGAGTGAGGAAAGCCAGCAAGGTTATTCCCAGAAATCCTGCGCGGGATCCACCACCGGCCGGATAATCCCGGTACGCACGGTGAAATCGCCAAAGCCTTCGCCAGCGGTGCGCTCTGTTGCCCAACGCCCTACCAGTTGGTCGATGGTCTGCAAAATCTCTTCTTCGTTAATATTTTCCCGATACATGCGCGGAATACGCGTCCCTTCACGGTTACCGCCCAGATGCAGGTTGTAACGGCCAATCGCTTTACCGACCAGCCCAATCTCCGCCAGCAGCGCTCGGCCACAGCCGTTCGGGCAGCCGGTGATACGCAGTACCACGTGCTCATCGCCCACACCATGCCGATGCATGATGCCTTCTACCTTGGTCACAAACTCCGGCAGGAAGCGCTCGGCCTCCGCCATCGCCAGTGGGCAGGTTGGATAGGACACACAGGCCATCGAGTTCTTGCGCTGCTCGCTGATGCCGTCGTCGATCAGGCCATGCTGGCGCGCCAGGGCTTCGATCTTCGCCTTTTCGCTTTCCGGTACGCCGGCCACGATCAGGTTCTGGTTGGCTGTCAGTCGGAAATCGCCCCGATGGATCTTGGCGATCTCGGCCACGCCGGTTTTCAGCGGACGGCCTGGATAATCCAGCAGGCGACCGTTTTCAATAAACAGCGTCAGGTGCCAGTGATTATCAACCCCTTTGACCCAACCGATGCGATCGCCACGGCCGGTAAACTCGTACGGACGCACCGGCGCAAAGGTGATGCCAGCCCGCTTTTCTACTTCGGCGCGGAAGGTATCAACCCCCACCCGCTCCAGCGTATATTTGGTTTTGGCGTTCTTACGGTCGGTGCGGTTGCCCCAGTCGCGCTGGGTGGTCACCACCGCTTCGGCGACGGCCAGCGTGTGTTCCAGCGGAATATAGCCAAACTCACTCGCCGTACGCGCATAGGTTTTCTTGTTACCATGCTCGATAGACAGCCCGCCGCCCACCAGCAGGTTAAAGCCCACCAGCTTGCCGTGTTCGGCAATCGCCACAAAGTTCATGTCGTTGGCATGCAGATCCACATCGTTCTGCGGCGGGATCACCACCGTGGTTTTAAACTTGCGCGGCAGGTAAGTAGCGCCCAGGATCGGCTCTTCGTCCGTAGTCGCGACTTTTTCTTTATCCAGCCACACTTCAGCATAGGCACGGGTACGCGGCAGCAGGTGTTCGGAGATTTTCTTCGCCCATTCGTACGCTTCCTGATGCAGCTCCGACTCCACCGGATTCGAGGTGCAAAGTACGTTACGGTTCACGTCGTTAGCCGTCGCCAACGCATCCAGCCCCAAGCGGTTCAGCAACTGGTGCACCGGTTTCACGTTACCTTTGACGATGCCATGGAACTGGAACGTCTGCCGGTTGGTGATACGGATGCTGCCGTAGAGCGTGCTTTCCGCGGCAAATTTGTCGATCCCCAACCACTGTTGTGGTGAAATAATCCCGCCCGGCAGGCGGCAGCGCAGCATCATGGCGTGGCGCGGCTCGAGTTTTTGTTCGGCACGTTCGGCGCGAATATCGCGATCGTCCTGCTGGTACATGCCGTGGAAACGGATCAGCAAGAAGTTATCGCCGGAAAAGCCGCCGGTCAGACCGTCTTGTAAATCTTCGGCAATGGTTCCGCGCAGGAAGTTACTCTCTTTCTTCAGACGCTCGGCATCGGCCAATTTGCCTTCAACCACCAGAGGCCCAGGGTGTTTATCACTCATTAGTAAACGTCTCGCTGATAACGGCGCTCAAGGCGCAGCTCGCTTAAGAATTCGTCTGCCAGCTCGGTATCCATACCACCGTGCTCGGCCACCAGTGCTAACAATGTGTTTTCAACGTCTTTCGCCATGCGGTTGGCATCGCCACAGACATAGATGTGCGCGCCCTGCTGGATCCAGTTCCAGATTTCCGCACCTTGCTCACGCAGCTTGTCCTGCACATAAACTTTATGTTGTTGATCCCGTGACCAGGCCAGATCGATACGGGTCAACAGGCCCTCTTTCACATAGCGCTGCCATTCAACCTGGTACAGGAAGTCTTCGGTAAAGTGCGGGTTGCCAAAGAACAGCCAGTTCTTGCCCCCGGCACCTTCAGCTTCACGTTGCTGCATAAAGGCGCGGAACGGGGCAATACCGGTACCAGGACCGATCATGATCACCGGCGTTTCCGGGTTGGCAGGCAAACGGAAGTTGTCGTTATGTTCGATAAACACCCGCAGTTCGCCTTCTTCTTCCAGACGATCGGCCAGGAAGCTGGAAGCCCCACCGGCACGGTTGCGGCCATCAATGTCGTAGCGCACCACGCCAACGGTGATGTGCACTTCGTTTTCATTCTCTGCCTGAGAGGAGGCGATGGAGTACAGGCGCGGCGTCAGCGGGCGCAGCAGGCTGAGTAACTGCTCTGCGTTCAGGTCGGCCGGAGCCTGGCGTACCATGTCCACAATTGGGGTGTTATGGGCGTAGTGTTGCAGTTTAGGCTTGTCAGCCAGCAGGCCAATCAGCTTTTCGTCCCGCGACAGCCCGGCATATTTTTCCACGATCGGCGTGGTGTTCTGCGTCAGTTCAAAGTGGCTACGCAAAGCTTCACGCAGTGGCAGGGATTGCCCCTCAACCTCGACCGGTTCGTCACCTTTCAGCCACAGCAGTTGTACCAGCTCATCCACCAGCGCCGGATCGTTATCAAACCATACGCCCAGCGCATCGCCCGGTTGATAACGCAGGCCGGAATCGCCTAAATCGATTTCGATATGGCGCACGTCTTTATCGGAAGCACGGCCAGTGATCTTTTGCTTGGCCGCCAATTGCGCGGTCAGCGGCTGTTCTTTACTGTAGGGGCTGCTGTCCAGTTGATCGACCGCACCGCTGGCCAATGCCGCCGGAGAGCTGTTTTCCGCTGGCGCTCGAGCCTTCAGGACTTCCACCACCTGCTTACGCCAGGCGATAGCCAGTTCCTGATAATCCACGTCCGCATCAATGCGCTCCACCAGGCGCTCGGCCCCCAGCTCGGCCAGCTTGCCATCAAAGTCTTTGCCGGACTGGCAGAAATTCTCATAAGAGCTATCCCCCAGGCCAAACACCGCAAAGGCAGTTTCATTGAGTTTGGGGGCTTTTTTCGAATGGAGGAATTTGTGCAGCGCCACCGCTTCTTCCGCTGGCTCCCCTTCCCCTTGGGTGGAGGCGATCACCACCAACAGGCGCTCCTGGGCGATTTGCTTGAACTTATAGTCACCGGCATTCACCAGGGTGACGCTCAGCTTAGCCGCCAGCAGATCGTCGCGTAGCTGTTCGGCCAGACGGCGTGCGTTACCGGTCTGGGAAGCAGAAATCAGGGTGATGCTGGCCGCAGGGGCCGCGGCAACCGGTGCTGAAGCCACGATTTCCGGCTGCTGATTAACCCTGCCCCAGAAGTAACCAGAGAGCCACGCCAGCTGCGTTGGGGAGTACCCGCCAATGACGGCCTGCAAACTCGAGAGCTGTTCGGGGGTCAGCGGGAGCAAAGATGTTGGAGGAACCTGAGTCGTCATCGCGGTACGGATATCCTATGCTTAGCCAGTGTCAGTCGCTGTAATGTTTGTTGTGTAATGTCCTGAAAAGACCAGGAGAGTTTGTAAGGTTACCGAGCGTAATTGCAACGATTAAATAAGGGATAGCAATAATTAATAACCAAAACGACTAAGCAGTTTTCCTGGTAAGGGATAGTGGCTAAATCGTTAGATATTTATTTTTAATAAATTGATATCTAATGATTTATTTTTTTAAAGTTTGAATGAATCGCATTTGAGGTTGATAACCGCCTCCGATGGGCTCAATCCCGCCCAAATAAAAAAATGCCAGCAGCGCTACATGCTGCCCCCCTGGATCTCCCCTGAAGCAGCCCAAAAGATAGTAACCAGGGCCGCTTTCCGTTAGTATTCGGCGGTTTTTGAGTCAATGAGGCCGTAATAATGGCAACCACGCTATTTAAAGATTTTCAGTTTGAAGCCGCACACCATCTGCCAAACGTACCGGAGGGCCATAAATGCGGCCGCCTGCACGGGCATTCGTTTATGGTGCGCATTGAAGTGACCGGGGAAGTGGACGCCCACACCGGTTGGGTGATGGACTTTGCCGAGCTGAAGGCCGCTTTCAAGCCGATTTGGCAGCGCCTGGATCACTATAATCTGAACGATATTCCTGGCTTGGAGAACCCGACCAGCGAAGTGCTCGCCGCCTGGATCTGGCAGCAGTTGAAACCGCAGTTGCCAGAGTTGTCGGCGGTGATGGTCAAAGAGACCTGTACTGCAGGCTGCGTATATAAAGGTTAACAGAGCAAGGCTCGGGGGTGAGGCGATTGGTTCCGGTGCGATCTCCCTCACCCTAACCCTCTCCCCAAGGAGAGGGAACCGATCGAGTTAAGCTGAAAGTACAGTGATGCATCATAAGCACCAGCGGTTGAAGGAATGATCCAGGTTGCTGAGATTATCTCTCTTCTCACAACAGAGCAGGGGCTATCAGCTCCCTCTCCCTGTGGGAGAGGGTTGGGGTGAGGGGCCGGTCTTAAGCGATATTCAAATACTTATGCGTCTGCATTGAAAGCCGCCAATTGCGGGCAATACAGGTTTCAATACACAACCGCGTCGCCTCTTCTTTCTGGCTGATCGGCTGCAAAGCGATAATGCGATGTTTTTCGTCGTGCAACGTTGCCAGCAGCTCATCCAATGCCTCAATATCACGTTCACGCCCCACCGGATGCTTGATCTCATCGGCCCGCATCAGCGCCTGCTCTACCACCTTCAAACCACCGCGCATATTCACTTTGGGTGAAACGGTCACCCAGGTATTGGGGGAACAGAGGACTTCATGGGTGCCGCTGGTTTCGATCTGGCAGCCGAAGCCTGCGTTCTCGAACAGCTTGGTCAACGGGATCAGATCGTAGATGCACGGCTCACCGCCGGTGATCACGATATGGCGTGCGGTATAGCCCTGCTGTTCGACTACCTCCAGCAACTGTTCTGCACTGGCGCTCCCCCAAGCATCACTCTCGGCAGTTTTCACCAGGATGCGTTGCATATCCACTTCCCGATCGGCGTCCTTTTCCCAGGTGTGTTTGGTATCGCACCAGCTGCATCCCACCGGGCAACCCTGTAGGCGAATAAAAATGGCCGGAACGCCGGTGAAATAGCCTTCGCCCTGCAAAGTCTGGAACATCTCATTAATCGGGTACTGCATCGCTTTCTCAATCTGTCTAGGTAAAGACGCATTATCGCAGATCCCGACCGGGCGACCAAACCTGGAAAAGTGTATTAAATTTTGTCCGTTCGGCGGTGCCCAGCAGCTTTCTCCGGTTAACCCTCTAATGGGTGACGTTTATTGCAGACTTAACACCAACCACCGATGTTATCCACCGCTCAAAACAAACATAAAATTAACATTTAAAACGAAAATATTTGACATAAAAGCGCCTGTGACGCAGATGTATAGACAGGCAGGCACAAGTCGGGCGCAGTTCCGACGATCCATCAACATCCTATCTGCGTTTAAGGAAACTATGGCCCATTCCACCGAGTTGAATATTCAGCAGGCTATCGACGACAGCAAATTTTCGCTGTTTCACTGGACCCTGATCATCCTGGGTTTCCTGATCCTGGCAATTGACGGTTACGATACGGCGGCGATGGGCTATATCGCCCCTTCGGTGGCCAAAGACTGGGGGATCGTGAAACAGGATCTGGGGCCGGTATTAAGCGCGGCGCTGCTTGGCCTTTCGTTGGGAGCCCTGGTTGCCGGGCCGATTTCTGACCGCGTTGGCCGCAAACGGGTGCTGGTGTTCTCCTGCCTGTTCTTTGGCCTTTCCAGCCTGGCCACCGCCTACGCGGGTTCACTCAATAGCCTGACGCTGTGGCGCTTCCTCACCGGGCTTGGGCTGGGTGCCGCCATGCCAAACGCCATTACGCTGATCTCCGAATATGCTCCGCAGCGCTGCCGATCGCTGGCCATTAACACCATGTACTGCGGCTTTCCGCTGGGAGCGGCAGGCGGTGGCGCCATCTCTTCCTGGCTGATCCCTGCTTACGGCTGGCACAGCGTGTTGCTGCTGGGGGCCATTGCCCCGCTATTGCTCACCGTGCTGTTGATCCTGCTGCTGCCGGAATCGGTGAAATACATGGTTAACCGTGGTCAGGATGCCGCTAAAATCAAACAGATTGCCCAACGCTTTATCAACCACAACATCAGCCATATCACCCGTTTCTACCTGTATGAAGACAAGCTGGCCCTGTCGAAGACCAGTGTCGGCCTGCTGTTCAGCCGCCCCTACCTGGTGGGGACACTGATGCTGTGGCTCACCTACTTTATGGGGTTGGTGATCTACTACGTATTGTTGAGCTGGATGCCGCTGTTGATGCAAGGGCTGGGGTATCAGCTTGAGCAGTCTGCGATCCTGACGTCGCTGTTCACCTTCGGCGGAACGCTGGGGATCCTGATGGCTGGCTGGTTGATGGACCGCTGGAATGCCCACAAGGTGGTTTCCACCGGCTTTGCCATCAGCGCCCTGCTGATTGTGGCGATGGCCACCGAGGATAGCCAGATCGTGCTGCTCGGCGCCTTTATCTTCCTGATGGGCATCACCATGAACGGCGCGCAATCCGGCCTGCAAACCCTGGCTGCCACCTACTACCCAACGCACAGCCGCGCTACCGGTATTGCCTGGATGCAGGGCATTGGCCGCTTTGGCGGCGTGGCTGGTACCATGATGGCGGCTCAGCTTCTGGCGATGGAGTGGCAAGTGCAGAGTATTTTACTGTTCCTGGCGATCCCGGCGCTGCTAGCCAGCCTGGCCACGGTATTCAAGATGACGCGTTCAAGCGCATTGCAACCGGCCATCTAACCTATTGATTATATTAATGGGCGCTGTATGCGGCGCCCTATGTATCCTTGTCTCCCAACCCCCCTGTAATACGTTTTTTTTATCGCTCCCGCTTAGTTGTAATCCATATGTAAAATTATTGTGATTTGTCGCTCAAAAATGACACTATTTTAATTCATTTTTGTAGAGCAGCTCACTGTTTTGCCATATCCAGCTCATAGCCACAATCCAAAAACAAAGCATAACAACATGATTTAAATAACAAATAACCTTTGCTTATGCCATTTTCCTCAAATTTTCGCCGCTGTTGCATATGCTTGTACATACAAGTATATGTTAATAAACCCCGCTCATTGTTATGGCCTGTGAGTTGCCGTCATAAGATGAGATTTGTACCGATACTGTTTGAGGAACTAGCTGTGACTGCAAATAACAAAGTTCGCCATGTTGATATTCGCGCGCCCCGCGGCACACAATTAAACGCCAAAAGCTGGCTGACCGAAGCGCCGCTGCGCATGCTGATGAACAACCTCGATCCTGAAGTGGCTGAAAATCCACACGAACTGGTCGTTTATGGCGGTATCGGCCGCGCAGCCCGTGATTGGGACTGTTACGACAAGATTGTTGCCACCCTCAAGACTTTGGAAGACGACGAAACCTTGCTGGTGCAGTCCGGCAAGCCGGTCGGCGTATTCAAAACGCACAGTAACGCCCCGCGCGTGCTGATTGCCAACTCCAACCTGGTGCCTCACTGGGCAACCTGGGAACACTTTAACGAACTGGATGCCAAGGGCCTGGCGATGTATGGCCAGATGACCGCTGGCAGCTGGATCTACATCGGTAGCCAGGGCATCGTGCAAGGCACTTACGAGACCTTCGTCGAAGCTGGCCGCCAGCATTACGACGGCAGCCTGAAAGGCCGCTGGGTGCTGACCGCCGGTCTGGGTGGTATGGGTGGCGCACAACCACTGGCCGCCACTTTGGCTGGAGCCAGTTCACTTAATATCGAATGTCAGCAGAGCCGCATCGATTTCCGCCTGAAAACCCGTTATGTCGATGAGCAGGCCACCGATCTGGATGACGCACTGGCGCGCCTGAAAAAATACTGCGCCGAAGGCAAAGCCATCTCGATTGCCCTGTGTGGCAACGCGGCAGAAATCCTGCCGGAGTTGGTCAAGCGCGGCGTGCGCCCAGACATGGTCACCGACCAGACCAGCGCCCACGATCCACTCAACGGTTACCTGCCAAAAGGCTGGAGCTGGGAAGAGTATCGCCGCCGTGCACAAACAGAACCTGCCGTGGTGGTGAAGGCTGCCAAACAGTCGATGGCCGAACACGTAGAAGCCATGCTGGCGTTCCAGAAAATGGGCGTACCTACCTTCGACTACGGCAACAACATCCGCCAGATGGCCAAAGAGATGGGCGTTGTTAACGCCTTTGACTTCCCGGGCTTTGTGCCTGCCTATATTCGCCCGCTGTTCTGCCGTGGCGTCGGTCCGTTCCGTTGGGCTGCGCTGTCTGGCGATCCGCAGGATATCTACAAAACCGACGCCATGGTCAAAGAGCTGATCCCAGACGATGAGCACCTGCACCGCTGGTTGGATATGGCGCGTGAGCGCATCAGCTTCCAGGGTCTGCCAGCCCGTATCTGCTGGGTTGGCCTGGGCCAGCGTGCCAAGTTGGGCCTGGCGTTTAACGAGATGGTACGCCGCGGCGAACTTTCTGCTCCAATCGTCATTGGCCGTGACCACCTGGATTCCGGCTCAGTCGCCAGCCCGAACCGTGAAACCGAATCAATGAAAGACGGCTCTGATGCCGTATCCGACTGGCCGCTGCTGAACGCCCTGCTCAACACTGCCAGCGGTGCCACCTGGGTGTCTCTGCACCACGGCGGCGGCGTCGGCATGGGCTTCTCCCAACACTCTGGCATGGTGATCGTCTGTGACGGCACCGATGAAGCCGCCGAGCGTATCGCCCGCGTGCTGCATAACGATCCGGCCACCGGCGTCATGCGTCATGCCGATGCGGGTTACGAGATCGCCATCGACTGCGCCCGCGAGCAAGGTCTGAACCTGCCAATGGTTGCCGCTACTCAGGGAGAAAAAGCATGAACGCTCTGACTATCCGCCCAGGTAAGCTGACGCTTGCCGAACTGCGCCAGGTTTATCAGCACCCGGTCACCCTGACGCTGGACGACAACGCCTACGGCGCGATCCAGCAAAGCGTGGCCTGCGTGGAACGTATTGTGGAAGAGAACCGTACCACTTACGGCATCAATACCGGGTTTGGCCTGCTGGCCTCCACCCGTATCGCCCGCGAAGATTTGGAGAACCTGCAACGTTCCATCGTGCTGTCACATGCGGCCGGTGTAGGTGCGCCTACGGATGACAGCCTGGTACGCCTGATTATGGTGCTCAAAATCAACAGCCTGTCGCGTGGTTTCTCCGGCATCCGTCTGGAGGTGATCCAGGCGCTGATGGCGCTGGTGAATGCCGAAGTGTATCCGCATATCCCGCTGAAAGGCTCCGTTGGTGCTTCAGGCGATCTGGCCCCACTGGCGCACATGAGTCTGGTGTTGTTGGGTGAAGGTAAAGCCCGCTATCAGGGCGAGTGGTTACCGGCTACCGAGGCGCTGGCCAAAGCGGGTCTGAAACCGTTAACGCTGGCAGCCAAAGAAGGCTTGGCACTGCTGAACGGCACCCAGGTTTCCGCCGCCTTTGCGCTGCGTGGCCTGTTTGATGCTGAAGATCTGTTTGCTGCCGCCACCGTAACCGGCAGCCTGACCGTGGAAGCCGCACTGGGATCTCGTAGCCCGTTCGATCCACGCATTCACGAAGTACGTGGCCAGCGTGGGCAGATCGACGCCGCCGCCGCTTATCGCCACCTGCTTGGCGCACGTAGCGCCGTGTCAGACTCACACGCCAACTGCGAAAAAGTGCAGGATCCTTACTCCCTGCGCTGCCAACCGCAGGTGATGGGGGCCTGCCTGACGCAGATCCGCCAGGCCGCAGAAGTGCTGGAGATTGAGGCCAATGCCGTTTCCGATAACCCGCTGGTGTTTGCCGAACAGGGCGATGTGCTGTCCGGTGGCAACTTCCACGCCGAACCGGTAGCCATGGCGGCCGATAACCTGGCGCTGGCGTTTGCCGAAATCGGTTCACTCTCCGAGCGCCGTATTTCACTGATGATGGATAAACACATGTCGCAGCTGCCACCGTTCCTGGTGGATAACGGCGGGGTGAACTCCGGCTTTATGATTGCCCAGGTCACCGCCGCCGCGCTGACCAGCGAGAACAAGGCACTGGCACACCCGGCCAGCGTTGACAGTATCCCAACCTCGGCCAACCAGGAAGACCATGTCTCGATGGCACCGGCAGCGGGCCGCCGCCTGTGGGAAATGGCGGATAACGTCCGCGGTATTCTGGCTGTAGAATGGCTAGCGGCCTGTCAGGGGCTGGATCTGCGTAAAGGTCTGCAAACCACCGCAGGACTGGAGCAGGCTCGGCATCTGCTGCGCGAGCATGTCGCCTACTACGATAAGGATCGGTTCTTCGCCCCCGATATCGAAGCTGCCAGCCAACTGTTGGCAGCAGGCCATTTGACCGCGCTGATCCCAGCCACCTTGTTACCTAGCCAGGCGTAACGCCTTTAGGCCGTGCTCCGTCAGTCTGGGGCACGGCCTATTACCCTGCACAATTCGTCCTCTATCCCGCCGGGGTTCGTTCCCCCTGTGCGGATAGCGCTGCCTGTCCGACAACAATATGATTAAAACGGAGAAGCAACATGCGTAATGAGAAACCCCAGCTCCGGCGTGGCCTGAACGCGCGACATATCCGCTTTATGGCCCTGGGTTCGGCCATCGGTACCGGTCTGTTCTATGGTTCCGCTGGCGCTATTCAACTGGCTGGCCCGGCCGTGCTGCTTGCCTATCTGGTGGGTGGCGCGGCGGTATTTATGGTAATGCGAGCCTTGGGGGAGATGGCCGTGCATCAGCCCGTCTCCGGCTCGTTCGGCCACTATGCCAGCCATTACCTAGGCCCGTTGGCGGGCTTCCTCACCGGTTGGACTTATACCTTTGAAATGGTGATCGTGGCCCTGGCCGACGTAACGGCCTTCGGCATCTATATGGGGCTATGGTTCCCGGATGTCGCGCAATGGGTCTGGGTGCTGAGCATCATTCTGTTTATCGGCGCGCTTAACCTGTGCAGCGTCAAAGTGTTTGGCGAGATGGAGTTCTGGCTGTCACTGGTCAAGGTTGCCGCCATCGTGGCGATGATCGTTGGTGGGGCTGCCGTGATGTTGTTCGGCTTCGGTGTCACGCAGGAAGCTACCGGCTTCAGTAATCTGTGGCAAAACGGTGGCTTTATGCCTAACGGCATCGGTGGCGTTATTGCCTCCCTGGCGGTGGTGATGTTTGCCTTCGGCGGGATTGAAATTATCGGTATCACCGCCAGCGAAGCCAAAGATCCCGCCAAGGTGCTGCCTAAAGCGATCAAC
Source organism: Serratia sp. 14-2641 (assembly GCF_001692375.1). NCBI lineage: Bacteria > Pseudomonadati > Pseudomonadota > Gammaproteobacteria > Enterobacterales > Yersiniaceae > Serratia > Serratia sp. 14-2641. Next base: position 164,572 of record NZ_LXKR01000101.1, read on the forward strand.
GCCGTGCCGGTCCGTATCCTGTTGTTCTACGTGCTGACCCTGCTGGTATTGATGTCTATCTATCCGTGGAACAGCATCGGCCAGAACGGTAGCCCGTTTGTCGAGATTTTCAGCCATATGGGCATCAGCTCGGCAGCTAACGTGTTGAACGTAGTGGTGATCACCGCCGCCATCTCCGCTATCAACAGCGACATCTTCGGCGCTGGCCGCATGATGTACGGCATGGCGCAAGATGGGCAAGCACCTAAGGCCTTCACCAAGCTGACCGGTAACGGCGTACCTTGGATGACGGTGTTGGTGATGTCCATTGCCCTGCTGCTGGCCGTAGTGCTCAACTATCTGATCCCCAAACAGATCTTTATCATCATTGCCTCCATCGCCACCTTTGCCACGGTGTGGGTGTGGCTGATGATCCTGCTGTCGCAGATCGCCATGCGCCGCACGCTCACTAAAGATGAAGTGGCCAAGCTGAGCTTCCCAGTACCTTGGTGGCCAGTAGCTCCTGCATTGGCAACGGCGTTTATGGTGTTCGTGATCGGCCTGCTCGGTTACTTCGAGGAAAGCCGTATCGCGCTGTATGTCGGGCTAGTCTGGGTAGCCTTCCTGACGCTGGCTTATACGCTGTGGGTACGCAAAAAAGGTGGGGAAACCCCTGCCGTAGTCTCAACAGAAAGCCACTAAAACCCAGCCCACCAGCCTCGATTCATGAGGCTGGTGGCTGCTGTGGCAGGTTTACTCGCCCAAGAGTTGCCGTCAGCTTTCTGCTGGCAACGCGGAGGTTCGCAAACGCTGGCCGATGATTTGCAACGTGCGCAACACCAGCATCAATCCCAATAGCGTGTCCGGCTGGCGCAGCAGCGCATAAACCGAACGGTAGTTGGCGGGCGAGGTGTTCAATTGCAGCTCGCTATGCGCCATCTTCAGCGCCATGCCCCCCTCCCAACCCGCAGCGACCACGCCTTCGAAAACCCCGGCCAGTTTTTCCACCAGCGCGTTGTCCGCAATATCCGTTATGTCAGACAGCAACGACAGCAGATCGACCACGTTATCCAGCCTGCCGGTCGCCAGAAGCGGATCGAGCTTGGCCAACAGGGCATCTAACGGCTGTGCTTGCGATGAGTCCATATTTCCTCCGTTCAAATCAGTCCGCGTACGGTGGCCCAGTACAGGCCACGGTTAAACCCGTTGCGCAGCATGCCGCCCAGCTTAGTGGCAGGTGTGGGGATCACGTCATGGCGATAGTCGTAAACCAACGGCATACCGGCCTGTAGTCCCATTTGGGCGATGGCCTGTACCTTTCCGTCGTAATGGGTATGGGGCTGGCCTAAGCGCAGTTCCGCGACGATATTGTCAGCAATCACCGGGGCCTGGTTATGGCAGGAACCGCCCGCCTTGCTGACCGGCAGATCGACGGTATCGCCAATCACATAAACGCCCGGCTGCCCATAAACCTGCAGCGTCTGGTGATCGGTGGGCAGCCAGCCTTCGCCGTTATCGATATCGCTCAACCCGGTGTTGCGCACCGCTTCCACCGCACGGATCGGCGGGGTAGCCATCAGGATGTCGAAGGGTTGTTCGTCGCCCTCGGTGGAATAGGCAATGCGCCGTTCGCTATCCACTTTGCTTAGGGTAAAACCGCGCTGATGTTTGATATCGCGGGCCGCAAATATGCTGGGCAGAGCCTCGCCGGTGGGGCGTTGCAGGAACAGGCAGTTACGCAGGAGCTGTGAAATGGTCGGGTAGGTATAAACAATTTCAACGTTGTTACGCACCCCGCGCCGCCGCAGGTAGTCATCCAGCATCAGGGTGGTTTCTATCGGGGCTATACCACATTGGTGCGGTACGTTGGGCGTTTGCGGGAACGACACCGTGATAAAAATGCGCCCTTTCTCAATAGTGGCCAACTTTTGCGCCAACTGGCGAGCCGCCTGATATTGGTAAAAGTGATCGCCTGCCTGGGCCAATCCTTCAATTTGTTCAGGCCAGGGTACGCAGCCGGTGGCAAAGACTAAAAAGTCGTAGTGATATTTATTGCCACTGCGGGTATAAATACAACGCTGGGATAAATCGAATTGTTCAACCTTATCAACAATAAACTGTATCTCTGGCCGTAATAGGCTTTGCTGTGGCCTGGTCAGTTCTTGTTTGAAAAAAGCATTAAAGGCGACATACATAAACGCGGGCTTGTAATAATGCACCGGTGAGTCAGAAATCATCATGATTTCAACCTGATTATTGATAACCTCCCGATGTAACTTGGCGGCCAAAAGATTGGCCAGTATGGTACCTCCCGTACCACCACCTACGATAATTATCCTACTTCGCATTCCAACCTCTCAGTCTGTATGCAATAAAGTACGATAGCCAATGGCATTATTCCATAGGCTCTATTTAAGGTATTTAATCGAGGGGGAAAACAGATAATTCCCTGATAGAATTAAGAGTCTAGTAGCTAACAGCTATAAGACATAGCAAAAAGGAATATAAAAATAGGATTTTTATTACACCAATAAAATCATGGCGTTATAAAAGTTGAAAACAAAACAAATACCATGCTAATTAGTTAAATGCTATAAATTTCATATTGCAGCTATATCACTACGGTGGCTTTCCTGGCAGACCTAGATATTATGCTGCTGACATGCTCCATCAAGGCTATAACCCACCATCGCCATATATAGGCTAAAGTAGCGCTCTGCCATCTCAATAAACGAACTATTTAACTCAATCAGCACGTTATTTTTGGTGGTGAGCAGGCCCGATTTTTCCGCCGCCAGCAGGATCCGATTGATATGCGTACGGGACACCGAGCTAAACTTGGCGATCTCCGCCGAGGACAAAAACAGCATGTGGGAATTGTGGCGGATACTTTCCATAAATAGCATCAGCAACACCATATGGCCCGCATCTTTAGTAATAAATAATGCGGCCTGTGGTACCAGATCGTTCAGATAGATCTCCTGTATCATCAGTTGGCCGTAAACCTTGAAGAATGCAGGTAAAAACCAGCTCTGATCCAGCAGGTCGGCAACCGGGATCTCGGGGGCTAACGTTTGATAGGGCAATGCCATCGAGGAAACCAGCTCATGGGTTTGGCGCAGGGCATTCGGGGTAGGCCTAAACAACAGCGTGCGCCGGTCTTGATCGTCCTTCTTGACCTCTAGCCAGCGCCCAACGCGCAGGAAGAACAGAAACGAATCCAACGCGTTCTCGCTGATAATATCTTTGCCTTTAAAAAAGGCTTTAACATCCTTCAGGGCTGCCTCGCTTTGGTTGTAATAAATGGCTAGCAGAGTCGAACAGATAATAAAGCGGCTGTTACGAAAGATGATTTTGTAGAACATGGGATGATTCCGATAGGTTTCATCTATCATCACGCCATGTTTAATTATCGCCTGATGGAACTGCCCAGAGCTTCTTATCTTGGTGGCTCGTTCTTCCAATTCAAGTTCGACCTGATATTTATTGGGTATCATCTTATTCTCTATTTGGACGCAAAGTGCGGTCTGTTATTTCCGTACGGCATATTGCTGATCGACTGCATTACCCTGATCGTCGATAATGGCGGCGTTGACCATCGCTGAAGAGATAGCCCCTGATTGAACAATATCATTAATCCGATACTTCTTACTGCCGTAAGGCGGTGTCATCATATCGCTCTCTTGTTGCACCGGATAATCCTGCTGGCCAATGCGCAGCGCAAGACGGGAAAAAGAGAGATAAACCGGCGACGGGTTATCGCACTGCAAGACGTAATGATTATCTTCCTTTTTCAGGGTGAACACCGGCTTAGGCGCATCCTTCTCGGCCGCGACCACCGCCTTGGGCCGATAGAATATCTTCATCTGGGTGTTCATCGCCATGGTCACGCTAGGCTGTAGCGGGGGGATCACCGGGCGCGTCGGTGGGATTTCGTACAGATTAATCCAGAAGACCGATTCCCTATCCGTTGGCAGAGACTGCTGGTTATAAATCAGCCTCAGCCCTTTCATGGTCTTGGGCTGCATGCTAAATACCGCAGGCAGGCTGACAAAAGGCGCTGTTGATTGTTCGGGTGCCGCATTGACATCCCCATCGTCTACCCAGGTTTGCACCACGATCGGGTATTCGTTGGTATTGAGGAGCATCAAGCTTTTTTCATTATCGCCCTCGCGAAAAATCACTCGCGTCGCGGAGGCAATAATACCGGCCTGAGCCAGCATTGCGGGTAACAAACCACCGAGCAGCAGTAACGTACAGACGATTTTCTTCATGGTCTTATTGTACCTTAACCCAAACGTAAGCCTTGGCATCAACCTTACCCGCCGTAACGGTCTGGCCCGGCAAGCGTGATAATGTGGCTGTCAACTGGGTGGTGTAATGGGTATACCCCGTCGCGGTGCTGCCCCCGTTGCTTGCACCATCGAGAACAGGGTACCAACCCGCATTGTTACCCTGCGGGCACTGGCCAGCACTACAGCGAGCCCAGCCGACAAAGTTCATTGGCGTACCGTTGCTACTGTTGGAAAGCGCAATTCCCACGCCGGTCGCTACACTGCTGTCCGTGCCATAACCGTCTGAGAGCAGATAGCTTACACCACCGCTGGCGTTGACCAGGCCAAGCTGTTGCGCCAGAGCAAAGCTGGCATAAGGGACTTGCAGGCCCAGGGCGGTACGATTGGTGCTAATCCCCGAAACGGCTGCATTATCACATTCAATATTGATGGTGAACTGGGCCTGAGAAGTTCGCCCTGCGGTTAATTGGCCGACGGAAAGCGTTGGCAAGATCACCAGCGGCGTGACGTTGCGTGCCACACAGGTGGCGGTATAAGAAAGGGAAGAAATCGGCGACGTTCCCATCCCCATCGCGTTCCAACGCCCAGTTCCCCAGGTCGAATAGTTGGTGGCAGAATCGCTACCGATAGGATCAGACGCAATACCGGGCCCTTGGAAGGTCACATAGCCATTAGGCTGGATGCAAGTATAGTTCGAATTACCGGTGGTTGAAGCCATGCCACTCAGCGGATTAGACGCACTGTAACCACAGTAGTTACTGGCACCACGGCCAGGGAGCGAACTGATGCGGATCAGATCTGCCCGGATGGGGCTGAAATCCTTGACCCGGATCTGGATCTTGTCACCCACCGTGGCGTAGCGGGTGATCGGCGTTGCCTGCCAGTAACGGGTAAATACCTTGCCCGAATCCAGATGGGTTAGCCGAATGCCGACATAGGGAAAGTAGGTGGCATAATAATTGGGGTTGCCGTCCACCGCCCCTAAATCATAATAGCCCCCTACCCGGTCATCACCGTTGGTGGCAAACACTTCAAAAATCTGCCCGACGTCACTGGTATCGCACTGATACAAGACTTTGTTCGGATCCGGGTAACGGACGCCGGAGGTGAAATCAAACACGCTACTGCCCAGCGGCGTGCCTACGGGCTGCAGGTAAGTGCTGGTCAGGTTGATACGCCCCAGGCCGACACCGACGCCACAGGCGTCGCAACCGGAATCGATGGCTGGCGAAACACGGGTACATCTGGCCGCCGCTGGTAAGCTGATCCCAGCAAGTAGGCTCCCCAACAGCGCCAACCGTAGCAGTGAAAATAACTTCATGGAATAACCTCCGGTGAATAATCGGTGAATCAGCGGCATGTCGCCTTCAGCAGCAGGAGCGGCTCATCGCTTTCCGGGGGTAATTTATAGGGCAGACTGCATCGTTCATTCGCCCCCTCTCCCCAGCGTAAGGTCAATTTCCCTTGCGGTTTATCACTGCGCAGATAGATCTGATTAGCCTGGCCAACCATGCCGACATCGTTATTGTTCTCATCAAAGACCGAGGTACCCATCGGGATTATACTGCCATCCGGCCGCTGAACTTTGATCAGCACAGCCTGACCCCGTATCGTCTTGAAGTGCACTCGCACCGTGGCTCCTGCGAAAGGTGCCACGCGCTGTTGCCCATCTTCCAATTCTGCCTTGCTGCTCATCCCCTGCGGATTCAGAGCCACAGTATTGAAATGATAGGGCACCAGCGAAGGAACCAGCGCATAGCCGAAACGATCGACACGGGCGCCCTGCCCATCCATCACTTGCGCACCACGAGCACCAGGGGCATCAATCAGGGCAAAGGTATCCCCAACATAAGGCCCGAGCGTGACCCCACCGCGATGGGCAACCACAGCCCCCTGCAGCGCAGCCGATCCCTGCCAATATTGGCTGGATGCTGAAACCGAGCCGGTAGCACTGGCATAAGGCAGACGGGTTTGCAGGTTCCCCCCCCAGATGCTGTTATGGTTATTATCGTCGGTAGTGAAATTAAGCCCATAACCGACCTGCTGTGTCTCCCCCACGTTGCCCGAGATCGCCGCTTGATAGCTCCCTCCCTGCCCCTGACTATGGTTAGAGAACAACGATGCCGTTGGTGCAGAAGAAGAGCGACCAAGAGGAAAGGAAACCGAGAGCGAACTAACGGTTTGCGAGGTATTGGTACTCGCGAAATCATTGGTATTCACATAGGGTTGGCTGCCGTCGTAATAGGCGCTGTTGTTGCCGTTCAGGCTACGGGTACGCGTCACCGAAAGGTTCAACGCGACGCCGTTGCCAAACACCTTGCCCCACCCCAACTGTAGCTGATTATCCCGGCCGCGCCCATCGCGGTAATCCTGGGTAGAGCCTGACAGCGTCAGGTTACCCAATGAGCCGATCCCCTGATTGACGGCAACTTCAAAGCGCGACTGCTGGCGATAGGAATCGGATTGCCAGCTTTGTCCACTGCTGTCTGCCTGACGTACGCCGAGCACATCGCTCAAATCACGAAATCCTTCGGTGGAGTAACGATACCCGGCGATGGAAAGCGTAGTATCCGTTGGGGTAAAGCTTTTGCTATAGGAGAGGTGCAGCATCCAACCCGAGGTTGTGCCTTCCGGCAGGCTGGCATGGGAAAAAGTGCTATCCAGGCCAAAAGCCCCCAGTGAGTTACTGTAGACCCCACCCAGCATCAAGGCCTGATAGCCATCAGCCAACTGGTTACCCGCGTTAAACGTCACCGAGTTACTCAATCCATACTGCCAGGTCAGCTCACTGAACAGGTCGTTGTCGCCGATAAAGCGCGATCTCCCCAGAGTCGCCGAATAGCGTGAGGATCCGGGGCGCATGGATTGGGGAACGGCAGAGAATGGCACGGTGAAGGTGCTGACGCTACCATCGGCCTCTGTCACCACCACCGTCAGGTCACCGGAGAAGTTAGTGGCAAACAGATCGTCAATCGCAAAGGGACCAGGGGCCACCGTGGTTTCATACAGTTGGCTTTTACCCTGAAATACGGTCACTCTGGCGTTACTGTTGGCAATACCGCGCACCACGGGAGCATAACCTCGCAGCGAGTCCGGCAGCATACGATCGTCCGACGTCATCCGGACGCCGCGAAACCCCAGCCCAGCGAAGAAATGGCCGTCGGTAAAACCTTCCCCCAGCAAAACCTCACTGCGTAACGGCAGTACCGCCCTCTGGACATAGCGGCGGCTGGTGTCCCAATGGCTGCCAAACTCATTATCAAAGCGGAAGCTGGATTGCTGACGGTAACGCCATAGCCCCAGGTTAAAACCCCCATTCAGGTTGGCGAAGGTGGAGTTGAGGTCCTTGGTCTGCCCCTGGCGGTAGTTGACGTGATATTGGTTAACGTTGTAGTTGAAAAACGCCATCGATTCACCGCTGCTCAGGCTGCCAGGGCTGACGCTGCCACGGGGTTTATGGTTCAGCAAACTCTGTGGAATGCTGAGATCCAATCTTAGTTGTGACATATCGGCCTGAACCTGAATGTCTTTAAGATCGCGTCCAGGTTGCAGGCAGCCTTCTGCAGGCACCGCCGGCACTTCCTTTAGGCCAAGGCGCTCCAGCTGTTGCTGCTCAAAACACGGCAATACGCGGCGATCGTCGCCCAGAACAAAGCGGATTTGGCTGCGTTCAACAAATACACCGTTGGTAAACAGCTCGACCTCATAATTGCCCGGCGTTACCAGATCCTGTTGGTTGAACTGTTCGAGTTGCGTGCTGCTGAAAACGCTGCCACGCAGTAAATCGGCGTCGAAGGCGTAGTCGTCCGTCGCGCCTTGTGCCAGGGAGATCCCGCCCAGAGAGAGCAAAAAGAGGCCATAGTGGCAGCACGTTGATAGCAGAGACGGAAATGTGGGATAGTTTTTCAACGACATCAGGACCTCCCTGTCCTTTTTTAGTGCGGCGTCTCTAGCGTTACGGGAACCTCTACCCCATAGTCATTCATAACGCCGAGCACCACTTTCAGCTTCCCTTTAGGGAACGCCGAACCTAGCGGCCAACTCACCTGCGAAAAAGGCGCGACCATATCGGCCGGTTCAATATGCAGGTTTTTATTGCCGCTTTTGGCATAGCTGATGCTGACGTAATAAGGCGTGGGATTACTGACCTGGAGTGCATTGCCATTACGCTGGATACGCAACTGTTTGCCCGCCTGATTACCCTCTCCCGGCAGCCCTTCGGGCCGATAGAACACCTTCAGCCGATTGCTGACCAACAGCACCAACTTGTTTTTATCCGTTTCGCTTTGTTTGACGGCTGGCACCTGGAGGAAGTTAAGGTGAAACAGGGATTCGCGGTCAGTCGGTAAGCCTTTCCCGGTGTACATCAGCCTTACCATTTGCCCGCTATGGGCATTCATCCGGAAAATCTGTGGCGATGCGATAAAGGGGGCATCGGCCGTTTCCGGCGTCGACTTGTCATTATCAATATCAAGCCAGACCTGGATCAGCGCCGGAGCAGCATCATCGTTGGTAAACTGCAGCGTCTTTTCGCGCGCCTGAGCGGGGTAGATCACCCGGTTGCCCAGCATGGTGACGCTGGCAGCTGCGCTATCGACAATCAACAATGTCAGGCTGAACAGCAATGCCGCCCAACAAGAAAAGGTACGTGTGGTATACGCCATAAGAGAGACCAGTCAACAAGACTAATAACCCAGCACCCCTTAGCGTTTAGGGCAGTGCTGGCGTTATTATGGGTAACAGGTTATTTCCCACCATCAGGCTTGAGCCCGGTGGCGGAAACAACCTAGAGCGGCAGAGTGTTATTTATACGTAATCGCATATTGTGCCGTGGCGATCACTGAACCTGCAGTCACCCCAGCCTCTTCGGCATAATAACGGGCAACCAGTTCCTGCGACGTTGATGTCGCGCCGGTTGCCAGCGTCATTGCGCTGGTGGTGGCCGTTGAACCCGTAGCAAAGCTCAATGGCGTGGTGGCATCACTATCCAACAGTTGAATGGAAACCTTGGTTGCATCACCAGTGTTACCCAGGTTGCCATTGGTGGTCGTGTTATTCCCCACAAATACCGTTTTGATGGAGGTGTCGCTGGCTGCGGTAGTACAACCGGTTACGTTAACGGTAAAGGTCGTTTCCCCAGCGGTGGCACCTTTGGTAGCGAGCGAGTTGGCCGCAACCGTCTGCAGTAACACCACAGGGTTGGCTTCATTGCCGTTAATATTAACCGAGCAGGTTTGGGTACTAACTTCACCCTTGAATTGCACTGTATTGGCTGAATCTGCCATGGAGGTGCTTGAGAATGCAATTAAAGCGAGAGAGATCATTTTGATTTTCATAAGAAATCCTTTTAATTTACTTTTTCCAATAAAGCAGTCCTGGCAGTAATTATTTACTGGCTTAAACTCACTAAAAATAAACATGTCACACTATCTTTCTCAGACGCCCTGTGGACATGTGAGATTATTCTAGCAAACCAAGATTTTTCTTAACAACTATTTTTTCGTAGCGAGAGTAGACAATAGATTGAACTTACATTTAGTTACACTTATTAAACCGGCGTTATTGCAAAATTAAATCAATAAATATCAACAAGTTAAAAACGCAACTGAATTACCTTGTCATTATATGAAATATTTTGAAACATATGGGTCTTTTTAGGGGTATTATCCATAGTTAGGATTATTCCTAACATTTTAATAATTTAATATCATTGACCAGGTCATTATTGATTACTAAGTAACCAGTCCGATATCAAAACTTGCGTCAGCGGGCAGAAAAATATCTCCCCAAACAGGACTATTAACCCTGAAATAATTTCTTTTGCAGCCCAAGTAAAATCTTAAATCCATTATTGCGTTAGGGTGCAGATTGGTGAATCCATTTCACACAGGCATAAAAAAACGGAGAGTACCTTTACGGCACTCTCCGTTTGCTTACTGATTCGGTAACGAATCAAACCGTAATATTACTGACCTTTAACTTCTTTCAGGCCATTGAACGGTGCGCGGTTGCCCAGCGCTTCTTCGATACGGATCAGTTGGTTGTATTTAGCAACGCGGTCAGAACGGCTCATAGAACCGGTTTTGATCTGGCCAGCCGCAGTACCTACCGCCAAGTCAGCGATGGTAGCATCTTCGGTTTCACCTGAACGGTGAGAGATCACCGCAGTGTAGCCCGCGTCTTTCGCCATCTTGATTGCAGCCAGAGTTTCGGTCAGAGAACCGATCTGGTTGAATTTGATCAGGATGGAGTTAGCGATGCCTTTCTCGATGCCTTCTTTCAGGATCTTGGTGTTGGTCACGAACAGGTCGTCGCCCACCAGCTGGATTTTGTCGCCCAGCACTTTGGTCTGGTATGCGAAACCATCCCAGTCAGATTCGTCCAGGCCGTCTTCGATAGACACGATTGGGTATTGCTTGGTCAGGTCTTCCAGGAAGTGAGTGAACTCTTCAGAAGTGAAGGCTTTGTTGCCTTCGCCGGCCAGAACATATTTGCCGTCTTTGTAGAATTCAGACGCTGCACAGTCCATCGCCAGAGTAATGTCTTTACCCAGCTCATAGCCTGCCGCTTTTACCGCTTCAGCGATAACAGCCAGCGCTTCGGCGTTAGAACCCAGGTTTGGCGCGTAGCCACCTTCGTCACCAACAGAAGTGCCCATGCCTTTAGACTTCAGCACTTTAGCCAGGGTGTGGAACACTTCAGAACCCATACGCACGGCTTCTTTCAGAGTTTTAGCGCCAACAGGCTGGATCATGAACTCTTGAATGTCGACGTTGTTGTCTGCGTGCTCACCACCGTTGATGATGTTCATCATAGGCAATGGCATAGAGAATTTGCCTGGAGTGCCGTTCAGTTCAGCGATGTGCTCATACAGCGGCATACCTTTAGAGGCAGCGGCGGCCTTGGCAGCAGCCAGAGAGACAGCCAGGATGGCGTTAGCACCAAACTGGGATTTGTTCTCGGTACCGTCCAGATCGATCATGATCTTGTCGATGTTAGCCTGGTCTTTGGCATCTTTACCCACAACCGCCTGAGCGATTGGGCCATTTACTGCGGCAACGGCTTTCAGTACGCCTTTACCCAGGAAACGAGACTTGTCACCGTCACGCAGTTCCAGTGCTTCACGGGAACCGGTAGAAGCACCTGACGGCGCTGCAGCCAGACCGACGAAACCGCCTTCCAGATGAACTTCGGCTTCAACAGTTGGGTTGCCGCGTGAGTCGATGATTTCACGACCGATGACTTTAATGATTTTGGACATTAGGTTTTCCTCAGACAAGTTAAACTAAAACTCCAGACAAACAACGCGCGGTTTTGGCCGCGCGTTGCTTACTAAAACTCTTATTTCACCTGACGCTTCTGGTGCTCACCAGCCGCCTTGACAAAGCCAGCGAACAACGGATGTCCATCACGCGGCGTCGACGTAAATTCCGGATGGAACTGACAGGCCACAAACCACGGATGATCAGGCAATTCAATAATCTCAACCAGCTTGTTATCCGCAGAACGACCTGCCACACGCATACCCGCGGCTTCGATCGGCTTCAACAGCATGTTGTTGACTTCGTAACGGTGACGGTGACGTTCCACGATGGTTGGCTCGCCGTACATCTTGCGCACCAGGCTGTTGTCGGTCAGGTGGCATTGCTGGCCACCGACGCGCATCGTGCCGCCCAGATCGCTTTCTTCGGTACGGACTTCGACGTTGCCGTCTTCGTCACGCCACTCGGTGATCAATGCAACAACCGGGTACTTACAGTCTGGCACAAATTCGGTGGAGTTAGCATTTTCCATACCCGCCACGTTGCGCGCAAACTCCATCAACGCCACCTGCATACCCAGGCAAATGCCCAGATAAGGAATTTTGTTTTCACGCGCGTAGCGTGCGGTCATCACCTTGCCTTCCACGCCACGATAGCCAAAGCCGCCAGGGATCAGGATTGCATCCAGATCTTTCAGCACTTCAACGCCGCGGGTTTCAACATCCTGCGAATCGATCAGCTTGATGTTGACGGTCAGACGGTTTTTCAAGCCACCGTGCTTGAGCGCTTCGATCACCGACTTGTAAGCATCTGGCAGTTCGACATATTTGCCGACCATCCCGATGGTCACTTCGCCGCCTGGATTGGCTTCTTCGTAGATCACCTGCTCCCACTCGCCCAGATTAGCTTCCGGCGGTGTCAGGCTGAATCGTTTACAAATATAATCATCCAAGCCCTGAGATTTCAAGAGGCCTGGGATTTTATAAATGGAATCAACGTCTTTCAGGGAGATAACCGCTTTTTCCGGTACGTTACAGAAAAGGGCGATTTTAGCGCGTTCATTAGCAGGAACTGCGCGATCGGAACGGCAGATCAGCACATCTGGCTGAATACCGATGGAAAGCAGCTCTTTTACCGAATGCTGGGTAGGTTTGGTTTTCACTTCACCCGCGGCAGCCAGGTATGGCACCAGCGTCAAATGCATGTACAGAGTGTGCTCACGGCCCACTTCGACGGCCATCTGACGAATGGCTTCCAGGAACGGCAGGGATTCGATATCGCCGACGGTGCCGCCGATTTCGACCAGCACCACATCGTGGCCTTCGCCGCCTTCGATAATGCGTTCTTTAATGGCGTTGGTGATATGTGGGATCACCTGTACGGTGGCACCCAAGTAGTCGCCACGGCGCTCTTTGCGCAGCACATCGGAGTAGATACGCCCGGTGGTGAAGTTGTTACGACGCGTCATTTTGGTACGGATGAAGCGCTCGTAGTGACCCAGATCCAGATCGGTTTCTGCCCCGTCTTCGGTGACGAAAACTTCCCCATGCTGAATCGGGCTCATGGTGCCCGGATCCACGTTGATGTACGGGTCCAGTTTCATGATGGTAACGTTGAGGCCACGGGCTTCAAGAATAGCCGCCAAGGAGGCTGCGGCAATGCCTTTACCCAGAGAGGATACGACCCCGCCGGTTACAAAAATATAGTTAGTTGTCATGCTGAACCTGAGAGTTTAGGTTTAAAGACGATGGAAGAACCAAGACGGGAAAGTAGTATACCCGAACCTCTCTTGACCTACAAACGATCGTTTTACCTGCCATCATCTCAACCACCCTCGTGAGTTCATCCCGGTTTAATCGTTCGGCCCCCGTTTTAGAGCCTTTTAGAAACAATGGGTTAGCGTAAAAAACCGCGTACAAACCGACTTTGGATGCAATAAAACACCTTAGATTTCAGTTTGTTGAGCTTTTCTGCCGGTTAAACCAGATTCAGCAATCCACAACCCCGAGCTTAACCGTTTCAGCTTGAGTAAATATTGTCGCCGATCAAACAAGCGACACAGTTAGGACAACGCGATGAGCAATTAGTTTTCCAGGCGTTTTACCTGCTGCCAGGCCTCTTCCATCTGCTCCAACGTAGCTTCCTGCATTGTCAGACCGCGGCTTTGCACGATCTCCTCAACCTGGCGGAAGCGGCGTTCAAACTTGCGGTTGGCCACCTGCAACGCCTTTTCCGCTTTATGCCCCAGATGGCGGGAAAGATTGACCGTGGCAAACAGCAGATCGCCAATTTCCTCTTCCAGCTTCTGTTCGTCCACCACCGCTTGCTGAGCTTCGTGCATCACTTCATCCAGCTCTTCATACACTTTGCCTACGACGGGCCCCAAGGTGTTCCAGTCGAAGCCGACCGCGGCACAGCGCTTTTGGATTTTATGAGCCTTCATCAGCGCCGGTAAGGCGTTGGGAATATCATCCAGCGCCGAGTGCAGCGCTTTCTCTGCCCGTTCTCCCGCCTTCAACTGCTCCCAGCGGGCGGAAACCGCCGCGCTGTCTGCTGCCTCTGCCTCACCGAAGATATGCGGGTGACGGCGTTCCAGCTTGTCGCTGATGGCGTTACACACCTGATCGAAGTCAAACAGCCCCTGCTCCTGCCCCATCTGGGCATAAAACACCACCTGGAACAGCAGATCGCCCAGTTCATCACGCAGCTCGGCATAGTCCTGGCGCTCAATGGCGTCCAGCACTTCGTAGGTTTCTTCCAGGGTGTAAGGCGCGATGGTGGCGAAGGTCTGCTTACGATCCCACGGGCAACCCACCTGCGGATCGCGCAGGGTTTTCATAATGGTCAGCAGGCGTTGCAGTGGTGTTGGTTGGATCATGTTGAGTCTCTGAATAATTAAGGGCCCAGCATGCTGAGCCCTTAAGCAAAAAAGAAAAATCAAGCGCCGTGCAGGCGTTTGGCATCGATGACGTCGGGCAGTTGATTGAGTTTGGCCAACACGCGCCCCAGCACCACCTGGTTATAGATTTCGATGTCCATATCGATGGTGGCCAGCTGCTTTTTGGTGTCGCTGCGGCTGGCGACGCCCAATACGTTGACCTTCTCGTTGGCCAGGATAGTGGTGATATCACGCAGCAAACCGCTGCGATCGTTGGCCACGACGCGCACCACCAGCGAATAACCGCTGGAGTAGCTTTCCCCCCAGACCGCATCCACGATACGTTCCGGCGCGTGAGACTGTAGCTCCGCCAGTTGATCGCAATCCGCACGGTGGATCGAGATCCCGCGCCCCTGGGTGATAAAGCCGACAATGTCGTCACCCGGGATCGGCTGGCAGCAGCGGGCAATGTGGTGCATCAGATTGCCGACGCCTTCGACCACCACCCGACCGTTATCTTTGCTGCGGGCCGAGGTTGCCGGGGCTTTCTGCTGGGTCAGTTGGCGCAACGCTTCGCGATCCTGCTCCTCGGCGCTGGGCTTGTTGAGCTTGCCCTGCAGGAAGTTCACCATCTGGTTCAGACGGATATCACCGCCGCCAATGCTCGCCAATACTTCATCCAACGAGTTGACGTTATAGCGTGGGATCAGCAGCTTTTCGGCTTCCCGCAGGCTGATACCGAGGTGTTCCAGCTCGTTGTCCAGCATCTGCCGCCCGGCCAGGATGTTTTTATCGCGATCCTGCTTGCGGAACCAGTTGTGGATTTTGGAGCGTCCACGGCTGGTGGTGACATAGCCCAGGTTCGGGTTCAGCCAGTCGCGGCTCGGGTTCGGCTGCTTCTGAGTGATGATTTCAATCTGATCGCCCATCTGCAACTGGTAGGTAAACGGCACGATACGGCCGCCGATCTTGGCACCGATACAACGGTGGCCGACGTCGCTGTGGATATGGTAGGCAAAGTCCAGCGGCGTGGAGCCGGCTGGCAGATCCACCACATCGCCCTTCGGCGTAAACACGTAGACGCGATCGTCGAACACCTGGCTGCGCACTTCGTCGAGCATTTCGCCCGAGTCCGCCATCTCTTCCTGCCAGGCGATCAGCTTACGCAGCCAGGCAATACGTTCTTCGTAGCCGGAACGCGCCGTAACCACCGCGCCTTCTTTGTATTTCCAGTGCGCCGCAACGCCCAACTCGGCATCTTCGTGCATCTGGCGGGTGCGGATCTGGATCTCCAGCGTTTTGCCACGCGGCCCGAGCACCACGGTATGGATCGATTGATAGCCGTTCGGTTTCGGGTTGGCGACGTAGTCGTCAAACTCATCCGGCAGATGGCGGAAATGGGTATGGACGATGCCCAATGCCGCATAGCAATCCTGCAGGCGCTCCACCACTACGCGCACTGCACGCACGTCGAACAGCTCGTCGAACGCCAGCGATTTTTTCTGCATCTTGCGCCAGATGCTGTAAATGTGTTTCGGGCGGCCATAAATGTCCGCCTTGATGCCTTCGATCTCCATCGCGCTATGCAATGAAGCCACGAAGTCATCAATAAACTGCTCGCGATCGATACGGCGTTCATGTAGCAGCTTGGCAATGCGTTTATATTCATCGGGATGCAGATAGCGGAAGCAGAAATCTTCCAGTTCCCACTTCAACTGGCCGATACCCAGACGGTTGGCCAGCGGGGCGTAGATATTGGAACACTCTTTCGCCGCCAGCACGCGTTCGTCTTCCGGCGCATCCTTCACTTCGCGCAGGTGGGCAATGCGCTCTGCCAGCTTGATCACCACGCAGCGGAAATCTTCCACCATTGCCAGCAACATGCGGCGCACGTTATCGACCTGCTCGGAGCCCATCGAGTCGTTGTGGGTGGCTTTCAGTTGGCGGATGGCGTCCATATCGCGTACGCCGTGCACCAGGGAGGTAATGCCGGCACCGAACTCTTCGGTCAGGGTGGCTTCAGGAACGATCGCCGCGTCCACCAACGGGAACAGCAGCGCCGCGCGCATACTGTCGTTATCCATGCTGAGGGTCGAGAGGATCTCCACCATCTCCAGGCCACGCCATAGCAGCAACGGCGCATCGGGATGGTCTTTCGTCTGCTGTTCACAGTAACGCCAGGTTGCGGCTAATCGCTCACCTGACTGCGGGTTGGGCAACCCCAGGCTGGCTATCCAGTCATCAAGCGCGAATTCACCCGCCGTATTCAGATGTGCAGTTCTTACCGCGACCATAACTTCTCCCTACTTTTTCCGCGACCCGTGGATAAACAGCGCCATGGATTCAAGATGCCCCGTGTGCGGGAACATATCCAACATCCGCACACGCGCAAGACGATAACCGGCGTCCAGCAACACTTTGCTGTCGCGTGCCAATGTCGTGGGGTTACAGGATATATACACCACGCGCTCTGGCGCCAGTTTTACAATATGTGACATCACCCCAGCCGCGCCTGCGCGGGCTGGATCCAGCATCACTTTATCAAATCCCTGTGCTGCCCATGGTTGTCGCGCAACGTCATCTTCCAGATTTTCATGGAAAAAGGAGACATTACTGAGCCTATTCCTATCGGCATTATATTGCCCATTCGCTACCAGCGTGGCAACACCTTCAATCCCGACCACTGCCTTGGCCCGCTTGGCCAGCGGCAGGGTAAAGTTGCCCATGCCACAAAACAGATCCAATATGCGATCATTGGGCTCAATCTCGAGCCATTCAAGGGCCTGAGCCACCATTTGCTGATTTACCGCATCATTTACCTGAATAAAATCGCGCGGATTGAAGTCTAAGCGTAGCCCGTCAACCTGATAATACGGCGCTTCACCGCACAGTTTTTCCAGCCGATCGCTATCCGGTGCCAAATAAACGGCGGTGCCATTTTGCTGGGCAAACTGCTGCAAAGCCTGACGATCGCCCTGCTTGAGCGCATCCAGGTGGCGCAACACCAGCACCGGTCCGTTATCTGCCAACACCAGCTCCGCATGGCCCAGACGCTGCACGGCCTTCAAGCTGCTCAGGCATTGATACAACGGCACCAGCAGCCGTTCCAGTTCCGGTGCCAATACCGGGCACTGCTTCACCGCCACCAGATCGGACGAAGCGGTCTGGTGAAAACCCATTAGCAAACGATGCTGCTGGGGTTGCCACTGTAACCCCAGCCGCGCCCGTCGACGGTAGCCATATTGTGGCCCGGCAATCACCGGTTCCTGTTGCGGCGTCACCCCGGTTTCGCGGCAGATCAAGCGCCCCAGCGCCGCCGCCTTGCTTTGCTGTTGCAGCGCCTCGGAGACATGCTGCTGCTGGCACCCTCCGCACACACCAAAGTGTGGGCAGCGCGGCTCAACACGTTGTATGCTGCAATTTAACAGTTGCCTGAGCTGACCTTTGGCGAACTGTCGTTTGTCCTGCGTCAACTGGATTTCGGCCTGTTCACCCGGCAAAACGCCGGGGACAAATACCGCTTTGCCTTCATGGCGCGCCACTCCCTGGCCAAATGGATCGAGGTCCGTTACCGTTACCGTGAATATTTGTGAAGCTTGCCGGGTCGTCACGCGGCGTTTCGGAGAGTAGAATTGCGCCATAATTATTGATTGTGTGTTGGTTAATTCAGCTTAAGATTAGCCTCCAATTCTCCCACATTGGAATCCCATGACCAAATACAGCTTGCGCGCGCGCATGATGATCCTGATCCTGGCACCGACTTTATTGATCGGTCTGCTGCTCAGCACCTTCTTTGTAGTGCACCGCTACAACGAGTTGCAGGAGCAATTGGTCGATGCCGGTGCCAGCATCATCGAACCTCTGGCCGTCGCCAGCGAATATGGCATGACCTTCCGCAGCCGTGAGTCGGTGCGGCAACTGGTCAGCCTGCTACATCGCCGCCATTCGGATATCGTCCGGGCGATCACCGTGTTTGATGCGCAGAACAACCTGTTTGTCACCTCCAACTATCATCACAATTATACCCAGTTGCAGTTGCCCAAAGGTGTGCCGGTGCCCACCGATATGATGCTGACCCGGCGCGGCGATTCACTGATCCTGCGCACGCCAATCCTGTCGGAATCACAGTTCCCGGACGAGAACAGCGGCGAGGAGGCACATCCCGACAGCAACCTCGGCTACGTAGCGATCGAGCTGGATCTGCAATCGGTACGCCTGCAGCAATATAAAGAGGTGTTCGTTTCTACCCTGCTGCTGCTGTTGTGTATGTGTATTGCCATTCTGTTTGCCTACCGTCTGATGCGCGACGTCACCGGCCCAATCCGCAATATGGTCAACACCGTTGACCGTATCCGCCGCGGCCAGTTGGATAGCCGGGTAGAAGGCTTTATGCTCGGCGAGTTGCAAATGCTGAAAAACGGTATCAACTCGATGGCGATGTCGCTGACCGCCTATCATGAGGAGATGCAGCAGAACATCGACCAAGCCACCTCCGATCTGCGTGAAACGCTGGAGCAAATGGAGATCCAGAACGTTGAGCTGGATCTGGCGAAGAAGCGCGCGCAGGAAGCCGCCCGTATCAAATCGGAATTCCTGGCCAATATGTCCCATGAGCTGCGTACCCCGCTCAACGGGGTGATCGGCTTTACCCGCCAGACGCTGAAAACCGACCTGAGCGCCACCCAGACCGACTATCTGCAAACTATCGAACGCTCGGCCAACAACCTGCTGACTATCATCAACGACGTGCTGGACTTCTCCAAGCTGGAGGCTGGCAAGCTGATCCTGGAACACATTCCGTTCTCGCTGCGTGAAACGCTGGATGAGGTGCTGGTATTGCTGGCCCCTAGCGCACACGACAAAGGGCTGGAGCTGACCCTGGATGTGCAAAACGATGTGCCAGAGCAGGTGATTGGCGATTCACTGCGCCTACAGCAGGTGATCACCAATCTGCTCGGCAATGCGGTGAAGTTCACCGAAACCGGCAATATCGATATCCGCGTCGAGCTTCGTAACCAACTGGAACGCCAGGTGGAGCTGGAAGTGCAGATCCACGATACCGGCATCGGGATTTCTGAACGTCAGCAATCGCAGTTGTTCCAGGCTTTCCGCCAGGCAGATGCCAGCATCTCGCGCCGCCACGGCGGTACTGGGCTGGGCCTGGTGATCACCCAGAAGCTGGTGAAAGAGATGGGAGGTGATATCAACTTCCACAGCCAGCTCAATCGCGGCTCAACCTTCTGGTTCCACATCACTCTCGATCTCAACGAAGGCATGTTGTCGCTGCCACCTAGCCTGCCGGATCTGCGCGGTAAAACCCTGGCCTATATCGAAGCCAACCCAACGGCGGCTCAGGCCACGCTGAATATGTTGAGCGCTACCCATCTGGTGGTGACCCATTCGCCAACTCTGGGGCAATTGCCGAAAAATCATTATGACTTCCTGTTGGCAGGCGTACCGATCCCTTATCGGGACGGTATCGGCCAGCATCGAGACAAGCTGCTGGAGTCACTGCGTCTTGCCGAGCGGGTGATCCTGGCGGTGCCTAGCCAGTCGCAGATCGATGCCGAAGAAATGAAAAAGCTAGGCGCTATCGGCTGCCTGACCAAACCGATCAGCAGTAATCGCCTGTATCCGCTACTGCGTCTGGAGGCCCCGCTGCGTCAGAATGCGCCAAAGGTACATAGACGCTTACCGCTGACGGTGATGGCAGTCGATGATAACCCGGCCAACCTGAAGCTGATCGGTGCCTTGCTGGCAGAACAGGTGGAAAAAACGCTGCTGTGTGAAAGCGGTGAGGAGGCCATCGTGCTGGCACGTGATAACGTGCTGGATATGATCCTGATGGATATTCAGATGCCGAACATTGACGGCATCCGCGCCAGTGAGCTGATCCGCCAGATGCCGCATCACAACTCCACACCGATCGTTGCGGTTACCGCCCATGCGGTGAGCGGCGAACGCGAACACCTGTTGCAGGCTGGCATGGATGACTATCTGGCCAAGCCGATTGACGAAGCCATGCTGACACGGGTGCTCTCCCGATATCACACCGTCGAGCTTGAACCAGAAGCAGCCCAGCCGCGTAGCCCGGCCGAACCACCGTTATCGCTGGATTGGCCGTTGGCATTGCGCCAAGCCGCCAATAAAGAGGATCTGGCGCGCGATCTGTTGCAGATGCTGATCGAGTTCCTGCCACAGGTCAGCGATCGGGTAAAAGCCGTGCTGGAAGGAGAAGAGGACGACACCATTCTCGATCTGATCCACAAGCTGCACGGCAGTTGCAGCTACAGCGGCGTTCCGCGCCTTAAGCAACTGTGTTTCTATCTTGAGCAGCAACTGCGTCAGGGTGTGAGCAACGGTGATTTAGAACCGGAATGGCTGGAGCTGTTGGATGAGATTGAGCTGGTGGAGACGGAAGCGAAGTTCCAGTTGGGATAAGCCTGATGCCCCTCACGCTAACCCTCCTGTGGGAGAGGGTTGGCGTGAGGGGGTTAACCAGCGTTCCGCCAGGTCGCTGCCCTTATCGGGTGACTTCTGCCTTGGCCAACTTTTCGTAATAACACGCCAGTGCGCTGTGATCGGCATTGCCCAGACCATCGGCGCGCAGTGCCTGCATCATTTCCATCACCGCAGCAGTAAGCGGTAGCTGCGCCCCCACACCATGGGAGGTATCCAGCGCATTGGCTAGATCCTTGATGTGCAAGTCAATGCGGAAACCCGGTTTGAAATTGCGATCCATCACCATCGGAGCCTTGGCTTCCAACACCGTGCTGCCCGCCAGCCCGCCACGGATTGCCTGGAAAACCAGGTCTGGGTTGACCCCGGCCTTGGTGGCCAGCACCAACGCCTCGGACATGGCCGCTATATTCAGCGCCACGATCACCTGATTCGCCAGCTTGGTGACGTTGCCTGCACCAATATCGCCGGTATGCACCACCGAACCGGCCATGGTTTTCATCACGTCAAAACAGCGATCAAATACCTCTTTATCGCCGCCCACCATCACCGACAATGTGGCATCTATCGCTTTAGGCTCACCGCCGCTCACCGGAGCATCAAGCATGGCAATCTGTTTGGCAGCCAGTGCTTCGCTGATTTCACGGCTTGCCAGTGGAGCAATAGAACTCATGTCGATCAGCACGGAGCCTGCCTTGGCCCCCTCAATCAGGCCATTTTCTCCCAATGCCACCTCCCGCACCTGCGGCGAGTTGGGCAGCATGGTGATCACGATATCACTCAGTGCGGCCACCGCCTTTGGCGTGGCGGCAACATCGGCACCCAGTGCGGCCAGTTCAGCCACCGCTTGGGCATTGCGATCCATCACCACCAGCGAATAACCCGCCTGCAGCAGGTTTTTGCTCATGGGTTTCCCCATAATTCCCAAACCAATAAAGCCAATTTTCATCCCGCTCTCCTTATTCAACACCCTGTTTAAACCGATCGCACAAAGCCTGCGTGGCCGTGCGGAATACGCCAAGATCGCTGCCGACGGCCACGAACCTGGCTCCCCATTCCAGATAACGGCGAGCATCAGCCTCCGCCGGTGCCAAGATGCCGCTAGCTTTACCGTTCGCGCTAGCACGCTCGAAAATATGACGGATCACCGCCTGCACCTCCGGGTGATTTGGCTGGCCGAGATACCCCAAAGCGGCGGAAAGATCCCCCGGTCCGACAAAGATGCCGTCAACGCCCTCAACGCCAGCTATCGCGTCCAGGTTATCGACCCCCTGCTGGCTTTCGATCTGTACCATCACCGCTATCTGCTGGTTGATCTGGGCGAAATAGTCCGGCACGGTGCCGTAACCGTTGCTGCGGTGCGACACAGAGACCCCACGGATCCCCGCAGGGGGATAACGCGTCGACGCTACCGCCAACTGTGCCTGCTCAGCACTTTCCACAAATGGGATCAGAAAGTTGTAAAAACCGATATCCAGCAAGCGTTTGATAATCACCGGTTCGTTGCAGGGTGGGCGTACCACTGCGGCGCTAGGGCTGCCCTTCAGCGCCATCAGTTGCGGTACGAAAGTGCCAATGTCATTCGGCGCATGCTCACCATCCAGCACCAGCCAGTCGAAACCGGCCAGCCCCAAGACTTCGGTGGAGATCGGGTTGGCAAGCGCAGACCAGCAGCCGATCAGGGTTTCACCCGCGAGCAACGATTGGCGAAAAGGGTTATGGCAGCTCTTCATGAAATTTCCTCTGTAGACGGATTAACGCACTAGGCACGGGCGTTTGTTATCAAAGATCCAGCCAGGGATCAGATACTGCATACCCTGCGCATCGTCGCGTGCCCCAAGCCCGTGTTTCTGGTAAAGCTCATGACCCTGCATTAAACGATCCCGATCCAGCTCGATCCCTAATCCTGGCCGTTGTGGAACCTGTACGCGGCCACCAATAATCTGCAGCGGTTCCCGCGTCAGCCGTTGGTTGCCCTCCTGCCAGATCCAATGGGTGTCGATCGCCGCAATGTTGCCCGGCGCCGCTGCGGCCACATGGGTGAACATCGCCAACGAGATATCGAAGTGGTTATTGGAATGTGAGCCCCAGGTCAGGCCGAACTCATGACACATCTGGGCGACGCGCACCGATCCCTGCATGGTCCAGAAATGAGGATCCGCCAATGGGATATCTACCGACTGCAACTGCAACGTATGCCCCATCTGCCGCCAGTCCGTGGCAATCATGTTGGTCGCGGTAGGCAGGCCAGTGGCGCGGCGGAACTCGGCCATCACTTCCCGCCCAGAGAAGCCCTGCTCTGCCCCACAAGGATCTTCGGCATAGGCCAGCACGTTACGCAGCTGTTTGCCTAGCACGATCGCCTCCTTCAGCGACCAGGCGCCGTTGGGATCGAGCGTAATGCGCGCCTGAGGGAAACGCTGCGCCAGCGCCGTGACGGCTTCGGCCTCTTCGCTACCCGCCAATACGCCGCCCTTTAGCTTGAAATCGTTGAAGCCATACTTATCAAAAGCCGCCTCCGCCAGGCGCACTATGCTTTGCGGTGTCAGCGCTTGTTCATGACGCAGGCGATACCAGTCGCAGGCTTCACTTGGCTGGCTCTGGTAAGGCAGCGGCGTTTTGTTGCGATCGCCGATATAAAACAGATAACCGAGCATTTCCACCGAGTCACGCTGCTGCCCATCCCCCAACAGGGCGGCTACCGGCACATCAAGGAACTGCCCCAGCAGGTCCAGCATCGCCGCTTCAATGCCGGTCACCACGTGGATGGTGGTACGCAAATCGAAGGTTTGCAGGCCGCGCCCGCTGGCATCCAGATCGGCAAAGCGTTCACGAACCCGGTTCATCACGTTCTTGTATTCCCCCAGGGTTTTGCCAACCACCAGAGACTGAGCCTCTTCCAGGGTCTGGCGGATTTTCTCGCCCCCTGGGATCTCCCCTAACCCAGTGTTACCGGCGTTATCCTGCAAGATCACGATATTACGGGTGAAGAATGGGGCGTGAGCGCCGCTGAGATTGAGCAGCATGCTGTCGTAACCGGCCACCGGTACAACCTGCATGGCAGTAATCTTTGGTGCTGTAGTCATAGAGATGTCCTCAAAATTTTGGGTTCAATTGCCAAACTTGCCGCCGTGTCATTGCCTGCTGGCCTTCGCCATCGGTTTCAGTTCGATACGCTTGATATCCCCCACGATGAACAGGTAGCTGGCCACCGCCAACAGCGCATGGATCCCGACGTAGACCAACGCGCCGTTAAACGATCCGGTGGTACCAATGATGTAGCCGATAGCGATCGGCGTGACGATACCGGAGATATTGCCGAACATATTGAACAGGCCACCGCTCAGGCCGCTGATCTCTTTGGGGGCGGTATCTGCCATCACTGCCCACCCCAGCGCGCCCAGTCCCTTACCGAAGAACGCGGCGGCCATGATGCCCACCACCATCCACTCGGTTTCAACGTAGTTGCAGAAGATCATCGACATCGACAACAGCATGCCCAGCACGATCGGCGTTTTACGGGCGAAGGTCAGCGACTGGGTACGGCGCATCAGGTAGTCGGAAATCACGCCGCCGAGCACCCCACCGACAAAACCACAAATGGCAGGAACCGAGGCGACAAAGCCGGCCTTGAGGATCGACATACCCCGCGCCTGCACCAGATACACCGGGAACCAGGTGATAAAGAAATAGGTCAGTGCGTTGATGCAGTACTGGCCGATATAGACCCCAATCATCATGCGTGATTGCAGCAGCTGCTTGATCTGGAACCACTTCTCGCCTTTGACCTTCACCTGTGTGGCCTGTTTCTGATCCATATTGATCAAGGCACCGCCGGCTTCGATATAGTCCAGCTCGGCCTGGTTGATGCTGGGGTGGTCTTTGGGATTGTGCAGCACCTTAAGCCAGACAAAACTCAGGATGATGCCCAGCCCGCCCATAAAGAAGAACACGTGCGACCAGCCAACGGCATGCGTCAGCCAGCCCATGATCGGTGCGAAGATCACCGTGGCAAAGTATTGGGCCGAGTTGAAGATCGATACTGCCGTGCCACGTTCATGGGCAGGGAACCAGGCGGCGACAATCCGGCTGTTACCGGGGAATGACGGTGCTTCTGCCAGGCCGACCAGGAAGCGCAGCGCAAACAGCGCTATGACGATGCCAAAACCGCTGAAGATATCTACGAAGCCTTGCAGCAAGGTAAATAGCGACCAGATGAAGATGCTCCAGAAGTAGACCCGCTTGGAGCCGAAGCGATCCAATAACCAGCCACCGGGGATCTGGCCAATCACATAGGCCCACGAAAACGCCGAAAAGATATAACCCATTCCAACCGGATCGAGGCCAATATCCTGAGCCATTGCAGTACCGGCAATGGAAAGCGTGGCACGATCGCCATAGTTAAATGAGGTGACGATAAACAGCATTACCACGATCCAGTAACGTTTATTGGTTCGCTTGATGGCACTGTTGGCAGCGCTGATAGTAGACATGGTGCTCTCCTGCATTACTATATTCATCCTGAAAAACTGCTAAAAATATCTCAGAACGAAAGGTTTAAATTAAATTGCAGCCTTTTTTGAGCAGTTCGATTAATACGGCATCGGCAATTTTTAAACGCATTAACGCTTGGTGGAGAAAAGTATAGGGAACCCACTGCCGGGACTCATCGGGCAAATAACCCAATAACAGGGCTAAGATGGCGGCTTATTTATGGCGTATGCCCAATCGGGCGCGGGCTGGTTCACGGTTCCCGCGGTTGCGTGAGCCATCTCACAGCGGATTAGCACAATGCCAAAGATTGACCTCTGGAAAACGCCAAATCTAGGTCATTTGCATAATGCCCGACACAATAGCGAATGTTATGCTTTTTGCTGAGCCAGTCTTTCGATTATTACCCACGGCGTACATAAATCAGAGTACGTGAGGTTTCACTATGTCCGAATATGCAGTTGGCAGTATTACAGCATTACCGCACTATATTCAGGTTCATCGGCAAGACAACGTCGCCATTGTGGTTAATGACCATGGTCTGCCTAAAGGGGCAAGCTTCCCTTGCGGTCTGACATTATTGGAGCATATTCCCCAAGGGCATAAAGTTGCGCTGCAAGATATTCCTCAAGACGGCACTATTTTGCGCTATGGCGAAGTGATTGGCTTTGCCGCACGGGATATTCGCCGTGGCAGCTGGATTGATGAATCGCTGGTGCTGCTTCCCCCGGCTCCCGAGTTGGCCAGCCTGCCACTCGCCAACAATGTACCCCAAGCATTACCGCCCCTGGAAGGTTATACCTTTGAAGGCTACCGTAATGCCGACGGTAGCGTTGGCAGCAAGAACCTGTTGGCTATCACCACCAGCGTGCACTGCGTGGCCGGTGTGGTGGATTATGTGGTGAAAATGATTGAGTGCGACCTGCTGGCGAAATACCCCAACGTCGACGGCGTGGTGGGGCTGAATCATCTCTATGGCTGCGGCGTCGCCATCAACGCTCCCGCAGCGGTGGTCCCTATCCGCACCCTACACAATCTGGCGCTCAACCCGAACTTTGGCGGCGAAGTGATGGTTGTGGGACTAGGCTGCGAGAAGTTGCAGCCGGAACGTCTGCTGCAGGGCACCCCAGATGTCCAACCCATTACCGTGGATGAAAGCCGGATTGTTCGCCTACAAGATGAGAAGCATGTTGGGTTCCAGGCCATGGTGGCCGATATTCTGGCCGTTGCAGAGCAGCACCTGCAACGCCTGAACCGTCGCCAGCGGGAAACCGTGCCAGCCTCAGAGCTGGTGGTGGGGATGCAATGTGGTGGTAGCGATGCCTTTTCCGGGGTGACGGCCAACCCGGCGGTGGGTTTTGCTTCCGACCTGCTGGTACGCTGCGGGGCAACCGTGATGTTTTCTGAAGTTACCGAAGTACGTGATGCCATCCACCTGTTAACCCCACGGGTCGCCGATCAACAAGTTGGCAAGCGCTTACTGGAGGAGATGGCGTGGTATGACGACTACCTCAACCAAGGGCAAACCGATCGCAGCGCCAACCCTTCACCCGGCAATAAGAAAGGCGGTTTGGCTAACGTGGTGGAAAAGGCATTGGGCTCAATAGCCAAATCTGGCAGTAGCGCGATTGTCGAAGTGCTCTCCCCTGGTCAACGACCCAGCAAGCGTGGGCTGATTTATGCCGCCACCCCTGCCAGCGACTTTGTTTGCGGCACGCAGCAGTTGGCTTCCGGCATTACGGTGCAAGTGTTCACTACCGGCCGGGGAACCCCTTACGGCCTGACCGCCGTGCCGGTGATCAAAATGGCGACGCGCAGCGCGCTGGCTGAACGCTGGCACGATCTGATCGATATCAACGCCGGAACTATCGCCACCGGGGAGGCGAGCATTGAGCAGGTGGGTTGGCAACTGTTTGAACTGATCCTGGATATCGCCAGCGGCCGCAAGCAAACCTGGTCAGATCGATGGGGTTTGTTCAACGCGTTGGCGGTATTTAACCCGGCACCAATTACTTGAGTGCAACGCCCCTCTCCCCAAGGAGAGGGAACCGATCGTGCAACTATTTAGCCTCCCGACTCCGTATTAGCTGGGGTTTAAATACCGCGACACTGAAGCTTGAGGCTGGCGGGAGTCATGCAGGTTAGCCGACCGTTGAGCGCACGGATGCGCGATTGCGAGCCCCCATGGACGGGTTCACGGCGTGTCGGCGTTCTGTATGACTCCCACCAGCAACGCTATTGCGTACAGCTAGGCTAGTCTTCATCAAGCTGTAACCCCACATACAGCAACAGGCGAGCATCGAAATTAGCCAGGTTCAACCCGGTGAGTTCCGAAATGCGATTGAGGCGATATTCCAGCGTATTGCGGTGAATATAGAGTGCCTTGGCGGTCGCGGTGGGCTGCACATTATTCAGGAACCAGGCATTTAAGGTACGCAGCAGCAAACCATTACCGTCCATGGCTTTCAAACGCTCCAAAGGCCGAGCCAGCTCATCCGCCTGCCAACCACTCCGCAGGCTGCCCAGCAACACCGGCAGCATCAGATCCTGATAATAATAGGCCCAGCGCCCAGGCATGCGCTGCTTGCCAACGGCCATGGTGGTACGCGCAGTACGGTAGGAACGCACCAGGCTGCCTGGGCCAATGAAATAGTTGCCGAGCGCAATACGCACTCGCAAACGGCTGCTTTCATTGATGCGCACCAGCAGATTCTCCACTCGCCGCCGGTGGGCCTCGGCATCCCAACGCCCGTGGTGATTCAGCGCCGGTTTAAGTACCACCATCTCACTGAGAGAAACAATGGCGATCAGGTTGTCACGTTCGGGTAGCGTCAGCAGCTCCTGTAACTGCTGCAACTCGGCCATGGCGCTGTCGACCCCCAACTGGCCGCTATCCACCTCTACTACCGCCGCGACACGGGGCTGGTTGGGATCTATCCCCAGGCGGTGCGCCCATTCCATCAAGGCCGGTGACAACTCCTCCGTACGGATCAGGTTCAACACAAACTCTTCACGAAAGCGGCTGTCCTGGGCCAACAAACTCAACAAACGCGCCTGCTCCAGCATCATTTCAGCGGTCATGCAGACCAGTTCACCGTACTGCCGCAGTTGCACCGGATCGCCGGTCAGGCCGATGACCCCAACGATATTCCCGTCAACGTGCAACGGCAGATTAATACCGGGCCGAACGCCGTGCAAATGACGGGCAACGGCATCGTCAATAGCGACCACCCTGGCCTGAGACAACACCAGCAATGCCCCCTCATGCAGTTCCCCCAGCCGCTCAGGGTCGCCACTGCCAATAATCCGGCCCCGGTTGTCCATCACGTTGATATTGCTATCAATAATTTTCATGGTGCGAGCGACAATTTCCCTGGCTAGCTTGGCATCAAGATGATACTCCGCCATTGCGTCTTATCCCCGTCGGATGATAAACCAACGTTCAGCATACCGACGCGCCTCTACGGGCACATTGTGCAGATGCCCAAATACGTTTTATCCGGGCACGAGTTTGTGCTCAAACTCACAGTTTTTAAGCCATAAAAAAAGGCACGCCGCAGCGTGCCTCTGTAGAACAATGGAACAACATTACTGCATCAGCAGATACAGCGTTGAGTCGCCACGTTGGATGTTCAACGCCAGTACCGCAGGCTTGCTGTCGAGCACCTTACGCAGTTCACCCAGGTTATTGATCGGCTGCTGGTTCACACCCATGATCACGTCGCCTTTTTTCAGCCCGATGCGCGCAGCGGCACTGCCAGGTTTCACCTTCTCAATCTTCACACCTTTCACTTTGTCGGTGCTGTTGCTCAGTTCTGCACCTTCAATACCGGTGTAAATATTGCTGGAATCAACCTGCTCCTGGCTGCTTTGCTCAAGCGTTACGTCAATGGTTACCGGCTTGCCGTCGCGGATAATGCCCAGCGCCATCTTGGTGCCCACCGGCAAGCTGCCGATCTCGGCACGGAACGACGCAAAGCTGGAGATGGCTTTACCGTTCAGAGTGACAATCACGTCACCGGCCTTGATACCGGCCTTGGCAGCGGAGGATTTCGGCATAACCTGGCTGACGAATGCGCCACGCTGGGCGTCTACTTTCATCGCTTGCGCCAGCTCGGAGTTCAGCTCGGTACCCATAATGCCCAGCTCACCACGTTTCACCTGGCCATACTCCACCATTTGCGAAGTCAGGTTTTTCACCATGTTGCTTGGAATAGCGAAGCCGATACCGATGTTACCGCCGTCCGGCGCCAGGATCGCGGTGTTAATGCCAACCAACTCACCGTTCAGGTTAACCAACGCACCGCCGGAGTTACCCCGGTTGATCGCCGCATCGGTCTGGATAAAGTTTTCGTAGTTTTCAATGTTCAGACCGCTACGCCCCAAGGCAGAAACGATCCCGGAGGTCACGGTTTCACCCAAGCCATACGGGTTACCGATCGCCACGGTGTAATCACCCACGCGCAGTTGCTCGGAATCGGCCATTTTGATCGCTGACAGGTTTTTGGCGTCTTTCAGCTGGATCAACGCGATATCAGAACGCGGATCCTTGCCGATCACCTTGGCTTCAAAGCGACGGCCATCGCTCAATTGCACCGTGATCTTGCTGGCATTGTCTACCACGTGGTTGTTGGTGACCACATAGCCTTTTTCCGCGTTGATGATAACGCCTGAACCCAGGGCTTTAAAGGCTTCCTGGGTAGTTGGCCCACCCGGTGCGCCACCTTGGCACATTGGGGAACCCTGGAAGGGTGAACCATCCTGGCAGAACGGCGACATTTGCTGTACCGTTTTCGCATTCACCGCGGCACTTCCTTCCACGTTAATGCTTACCACTGAAGGCATCACTTTTTCCAACATCGGTGCCAGGCTTGGCAACGGTTGGGCGCTAGTGGAGGCAGAAGCCGTTTCTGCGGCGTTGGCGGTAGTTACCGGACCCATTGCCAAACCAATACTCAAAGCCAGGGCGCTTAAAACCAGTGCTGTTTTTTTCATCTTCATCTGTGTGTCTCTTAAAAGTCGTTCAAAAGGAATACCGGGTCTTGGTGCTTAGTAAGAGCCTGCTGATTAGCTGAAGTTCCCCTGGTGCGGCTGGCTAATAGTAAACAAATATTGTCGGTCTTTACAAAACTCGAAATAATGTTCCAGCCTGAGAGTTATCTCGCTAAAATAAGCGAGAATTATCTCATGAATTTATTCCGCCGCCATTAAACGACGATATTCATCATAGGCATAAAGGTCGGTCATGCCGCTGATATAATCCTGTAACAACCGCGCCCGGAAATAATATTCCCTAATAGCCTGCTGCTCGGCCGAAAGATGCTGCAAACCTTCCACCGCCTCGACATAGGCCAGGCGATGTTTGGTAGAAAGCTTGTGAAACAGCCGCGTTTCAATCGGAAACGCCCGGTGGCTGTCTTCCCGCACCAACTGGCTGAAATCGGCCAGCGACATGGCCAGCAGCGGGCTATAAATGTCCAGCAGGCCGTTGATCACCCGGTAGCCCTGTAGTTCCAACTGCTCCACTTCCGGGTGGTTGAACACGTGTTTGAACGCAACGTTCTTGAAGATAGCGAGCAGGCGGCAAGCCGGGCTGGCATCCTCCAACAAGGCTCCGTTAAAGTGGCCGTGATACACCGCGTCCAGGTTATCGATAAACCGCTGGGCCGCATGGGGAACCAATTTGGCAACGGTAAATACCCGCAGGTACATAAAGAACTGATCTTCTGAACTGCGGCGGGCTGCGCTACGCTCGATTTTACGAAACGCACTGGCCACGGTCTTATCAAACAGATCCCCTGGAGCAATCTCGCCCCATTCCTGGGTTAAATGCTGATACAGCTGTTCCACGGTAAAGATGTTCTTTTCTACCGCGTCTTCCAGATCGGCCACGCAATAAGAAATATCATCGGCGGCCTCCATAATATAGGTGAGAGGAAAACGATCGAACTCTCCCATATGTAATTCGCGCCGCAAGCGATCGACAAAGGCTTCTTCCGCCAGATAAAACCCCGGCTTCTTCATCAGATAGCTGTGGCTGGCGGGAATATCGCTCGCCCAATAGGCCGGGCGGGTATATTTCAGGATGCAGCCAACCTGCGCATAGGTCAGGTTCAATTTCAGCAACGTGTAGACCAGACGGATCGCCTGAGCATTGCCCTCAAAGTGGCTGAGGTCGTGGCGAATACGGCTGCGCAGCCGGTTAAGATCGCTCTCCCCTTCATGCAGGCGTAACACCTCTACCAGGCAACGATCGTGGCTACCCGGTTCACTGCCACAGCTGGCGGGATCGAGCCGCTGGCGGAACCAGTCGTTGATGGCAGATTCGCCGAAATGGCCGAATGGCGGATTACCTATGTCGTGCATCAGGCAGGCCATTTCGACAATGCTCTCGAAAGGATCGAGCAGCTTGCTCAGGCCGAGCGCATCAATACGCTTTTCCTGTTTGAAGCGGTTGAGGATCTCTTTGGCAATATGCCGCCCCACCTGCTGTACTTCCATCGAGTGGGTCAGACGGCTGCGTACCGCCGCGTTACGCTCCAGCGGAAACACCTGCGTTTTCTGCTGCAAACGACGTATCGCCGCAGAATTGACGATGCGACCGCGATCGCTCTCGAACTGGCGAATGATGTCGTACTCTTCCTCGGCTTCAATCGGCTTGCTAAAAGGCCGCTGAAAGCTGATCTTCTGCTTAAAGTCGATCCCGGACATCTGTTTCTCCTCCCGTTGCGCATTCCCTCCGTGATAACAATTCCCGGCGGCGGATGCAACGGTATTGCGGATTATCTCTCTCACAGAGCCATGATAGACTATGGCGCAATTTCCATACCCTATCAGCGAGTATTATTTATATGAAAGTAGGCATCATCGGCGCAATGGAAGAAGAAGTTACCCTGCTGCGCGAGCAAATTGCGAACCGCCAGACCCTGCAACGTGCGGGCTGTGAGATCTATACCGGCCAAATCAACGGCGTGGAAGTCGCCCTGCTCAAGTCGGGCATCGGCAAAGTGGCAGCGGCTCTGGGTACCACCCTGCTGCTGGAACAGTGCCAACCCGATGTGGTGATCAATACGGGTTCCGCCGGTGGCCTGGCCGCTACGCTGAACGTGGGCGATATCGTGGTATCTGAAGAAGTGCGCTACCACGACGCCGACGTGACCGCCTTTGGCTATGAACCGGGCCAGATGGCCGGTTGCCCACCAGCGTTCGTTGCCGATCCCGCGTTGATCGAGCTAGCGGAAAACTGCATCAAACAGCTTAACCTGAACGCGGTACGCGGCCTGATTTGCAGCGGTGACGCCTTCATTAACGGTGCCGAGCCTCTGGCCCGCATCCGCAGCACCTTCCCAACCGTTGCCGCCGTTGAGATGGAAGCCGCCGCCGTTGGCCACGTTTGCCATCAGTTCGGCACGCCATTCGTGGTGGTACGCGCGATTTCCGACGTCGCCGACAGTGAATCCCACATGAGCTTCGACGAATTCCTGGCAGTGGCCGCCAAGCAGTCCTCGCTGATGGTCAATGCCATGCTGCAAGCCCTGGCCAAGCGCGGTTAATGTGAAGCTGCGTCTGTGCGCCCTGCTGAGCTGGCTGATCCTGGGGATGCTGTTGCCTGCCAGCGCCGCCCAACGGGTGATCAGCCTGGCACCGAGCACCACGGAGCTTGCCTACGCGGCCGGTATGGGGGATACCCTGCTGGCCGTCAGCGCTTACTCCGATTATCCCCCTGCCGCCAAGCAGCTGGAACAGGTCGCCTCCTGGCAAGGGATCAACCTAGAGCGGATCCTGGCGTTGAAACCCGATCTGGTTCTCGCCTGGCGTGGCGGTAACCCCCAGCGGGTATTGGATCAGCTCGCCTCCTTCGGCATCCCGATTTTTTATGCAGATGCCAAAAATATTGACGAGATCGCCCAATCTCTGGATGCGTTGGCGCAATACAGCCCTCATCCGGAACAGGCACATCAGGCCGCAGCCAGCCTCCGCCAACAGGTAGAGGAGCTGAAAACGCGCTATGCCAGCAATTCGCCAAGACCAGTGCTGTTACAGTTTGGCACCCAACCGCTGTTCACCAGTTCGGCGGCCACGTTGCAAAGTCAGGTGCTGTCCTTGTGCGGCGCAGAGAATATCTTTGCCGATAGCCCCGTGCCTTGGCCGCAGGTAAGCCGTGAGCAGGTGCTGGTGCGTAAACCGCAGGCTATCGTGATCAGCGGGAGTCCCCAGCAGATCGCCAATGTGAAAGCCTTCTGGGGCCCACAGCTGGACGTGCCGGTGATTGCCCTTGAGGAAGATTGGTTTAACCGTGCCGGGCCACGCATCATGCTGGCGGCACAATCACTATGCGGTCAATTGGCGGAGATCCATTGATGGTATTTTGGCTGGATATTCTTGGTACGGCGGTGTTTGCCATTTCCGGCGTGTTGCTGGCGGGCAAATTACGGATGGATCCCTTTGGCGTATTGGTACTGGGGGTAGTGACCGCAGTCGGTGGCGGGACGATCCGTGATATGGCGCTCGCCAACGGCCCGGTATTCTGGGTAAAGGATCCCACCGATCTGGTGGTGGCGATGATCACCTGTGTGCTGACGCTGCTGCTGGTGCGCCAGCCACGTCGCTTACCGAAATGGATCCTGCCGGTGCTGGATGCCATCGGGCTGGCGGTGTTCGTGGGGATCGGCGTCAATAAGGCGTTCGCCGCTGGCAGTGGGCCGCTGGTGGCCGTCTGCATGGGAGTGATCACCGGCGTCGGCGGCGGGATTATCCGCGACGTGCTGGCCCGCGAGATCCCGATGATCCTGCGAACCGAAGTCTACGCCACAGCCTGCATCGTTGGTGGCACGGTGCACGTCACGGCGTTCTACACCTTTGGCATGCCGCTACAGCATGCCATGATGCTGGGAATGATCATCACGCTGGGGATCCGCCTGGCCGCCATTCGTTGGCATCTGAAACTACCGGCCTTTATCCTCGAACAGTAATTCTTGCCTCCGCCAGCTTCGGCGGAGGCTTTCCTGCCAAGTAGTATATTCGACTACTATATAAGCAATGTGCTATTATTTTGCGCTATTAAAATGCGCTTGAATAATGTAATCATCTAGTTAAGTCTTCGTTAAAAATTATCCCGCGCCGTTAAGTTCCGTTCACTTTTGCCGATAGGTCCTATTGCTGTGGCCTGCGGATAGGTATTGTTTTGAGTTTACGCATGAAGAAAAATCTTTTGATCGCCAGCACACTGTTGTTGAGCAGCAGTGTGCTGGCCGAAAACACCAGCGGCAAGATGGGTATCAGCCTGACGATTGTGCCCACCTGCAGCGTAACCACGACCGGCAACACGCCACAGGTGGAATGCGGCAATGGCACAGTCTTGCAGCCGAAGATGAGCCATAGCAAACGGATAGTAGACGATCGGGAAAGCGAACTGATCACCGTGGAATGGTAGGCACAAAAAAACCCGCGCACCGTACAGGCAGGCGGGTTTTTTAACGGCGGCGGATCAGATACTGAATGAAGAACCGCAGCCACAGGTGGTTTTGGCATTCGGGTTAGTCACGATAAAGCGTGAACCTTCCAACCCTTCGGTGTAATCCACCGCGCCGCCAACCAGATATTGCAGGCTCATCGGATCAACCACCAGCGCAACGCCCTGTTTCTCGATGGTCATATCGCCGTCGTTGATCTTGTCATCAAACGTGAAGCCGTACTGGAATCCACTGCAGCCGCCACCGGTAATGTAAACCCGCAACTTCAGGTTTGGATTCTCTTCGTCAGCAATCAGGAATTTCACCTTGCTTGCTGCTGCCTCGGTAAATTGCAGGGGCAGTGCTGTTTCATCACTCATACTCGTTACTCCCAACAGTGTTTCACATCAGGCGACGACGACGGTAACCTGATTAATGGTGCTGATTATCTAATACCTGAGTGTTGCGTTCAAGTATTCACCGCATTTGTTGTATTTTCTTTACCTGTTTTCTCGGCCAATTCCTGCTGCTGCCTTTGTAAGGTGCGGGCTAAAATGGCGGAATACAATGGCTTACCGCCCAGAAACTGCGCCACCAGGGTCGCGCCGAGGCAGGTGATAATCATCGGCAAAATCAGCTGATAGTTATCGGTCATTTCCAATACCAGCACAATACCGGTTAACGGGGCACGCACGGTCGCGGCAAACAACGCCCCCATGCCCGCAATAGCAAAGGTGCCAGCCTCAAGCCCATACTCTGGGAACAGGTGAGCGCCAAAAAGGCCAAAAGCGGTGCCTAGCAGCGTCCCCAGAGCGAGCATCGGTGCAAAAATACCGCCCGGTGCGCCTGAACCGAAGCAGAGCACCGTGGTGATCACCCGTGCGATAAAGATAAACAACAGCATGCCAACGCTGTAGTTACCCGCCGCCGCGATCGGGATCAAGGACGAACCGCCACCCGCGGCTGCTGGCTCGATCAGCCCAAGCACGCCACAAACGCCCCCTAGCAGGGCACCAATCAGCAGGAACTTGCTCATCTTGCCACCATGGAAACGGGCAAACATATCCTGCGTACGAAACACCAGTGCGTTAAACATCACCCCTACCGCGCCAAACACCGTCCCCAACACCAGGTACAACCACAGCGTATTGAGGGGTGCCGAAGCGAGTTTACCCACTTCGATCAGCGGACTCTCACCATTAAAAATGCGAAAGACAATGCTCGACATAATCACGCCGATAAACACCGCCTTGATGGAAATCAGGTTGTAACGAAACTGCGGCCGCATCTCTTCAATAACGAACAAGATCCCTGCCAGAGGGGCGTTAAACGCGGCGGAGAGACCGGCTGCGGCACCGGTAGCCAGCATGGAGTGGCGCGCTTCCGCACTGCGCATACGGAAAATATCCAGCACCATTCGCCCAGCATTAGCCCCCATCTGTACCGTCGGCCCTTCACGCCCTAGCACCATGCCAGCGCCGAGCGTCCCCATACCGCCGATAAATTTCACCGGGATCACCCGCCACCAGCGCACCGGGCGTAACTCTTCCAGCGCCCCTTCAATCTCTGGGATCCCTGACCCCCCCGCCTCTGGCGCAAAACGTTTGACCAGATAAAAGCCAAAAGCGGCCAGCACGGCAGACAAAATAAACGCCAGCGGCCACACCAGGAACCAGGAGTTGGCGACAGAGGCCAGGCCCGACAGCCGTTGCTGTTGCACCCACTCCACCGCTTTATCAAAGGCGACGCCCAACAATCCCGCCAACGTCCCTACCACCGCCGCCATGATCAGGATGGCAACCGGCGTTTTATCCTGGCGAAGAAACTGACGGACTCTATGGTTGCGAGTCAGGCGTACGCCTGAAGCCGCAGGAGGCTGTTGCTGTAATTCAGTCATAGTGAGTTCATTATTGAATTGAAAAATCAGACTAATAGCGATGTAAGCTATTCTAGCTCAGTCGTTGCCTTACCGCCCCCTCAAAATAGGTATCGGTCTATGATCGTTTCATAACTCCGTACTCTCCACTAGAATAGCGCGGTCAAATCATTCAAAAGCAAACCCAGGAGCCGGTTTATGAGCTTACACAGTAAGTCCGAAAGTCTGTACGCCCAGGCGCAACAGCTGATCCCAGGCGGAGTCAACTCCCCAGTGCGTGCATTCACCGGTGTAGGCGGTACCCCGCTGTTTATCGAACGTGCCGACGGTGCCTATCTGTTTGATGCCGATGGTAAAGCCTATATCGATTATGTCGGTTCCTGGGGCCCGATGGTACTGGGCCATAACCATCCGGCGATCCGCAATGCGGTGATCGAGGCGGCACAGCGCGGCCTGAGCTTCGGCGCCCCTACCGAGATGGAAGTGAAAATGGCCGAGTTGGTGACCAATCTGGTGCCAACTATGGATATGGTACGTATGGTGAACTCCGGTACCGAAGCCACCATGAGCGCCATTCGTCTGGCGCGTGGCTATACCAACCGCGACAAGATCATCAAGTTTGAAGGCTGCTACCACGGCCACGCCGACTGCCTGCTGGTGAAAGCCGGTTCCGGCGCACTGACGCTGGGGCAGCCGAACTCACCGGGCGTGCCGGCAGACTTCGCCAAGCACACGCTAACCTGTACCTATAACGATCTCGACTCCGTGCGTACCGCATTCGAGCAGTACCCTTCAGAGATCGCCTGTATCATCGTTGAGCCGGTGGCAGGCAACATGAACTGCATTCCACCGCTGCCAGACTTCCTGCCGGGGCTTCGCGCCCTGTGTGACAAGTATGGCGCACTGTTGATCATTGATGAAGTGATGACCGGTTTCCGCGTCGCGCTGGCCGGTGCTCAGTCTTATTACGATGTGGTGCCAGACCTGACCTGCCTGGGCAAAATTATCGGTGGCGGTATGCCGGTGGGAGCCTTCGGTGGCCGCCGTGAAGTGATGGCCGCTCTGGCGCCTACCGGGCCGGTGTATCAGGCTGGTACGCTGTCTGGCAACCCGATTGCCATGGCCGCCGGTTTCGCCTGCCTGACCGAGGTTTCCCAGGTTGGCATTCACCAGACCTTGACCGAACTGACCAACAAGCTGGCAGAAGGCCTATTAGCGGCGGCCAAGGCAGAGAATATTCCTTTTGTCGTCAACCATGTAGGCGGCATGTTCGGGTTGTTCTTTACCGATGCGCCAACGGTCACCTGCTATCAGGACGTGATGGGTTGCGATGTCGAGCGCTTCAAGCGCTTCTTCCATCTGATGTTGGATGAGGGGGTTTATCTGGCCCCGTCGGCGTTCGAGGCTGGCTTTATGTCTGTCGCACACAGCGACGAAGATATTCAGCGCACCGTCGATGCCGCGCGCCGCTGCTTCGCCAAGCTGTAATCTTCTGGCGGGCGCCACTCGGCGCCCGCCGTTACCTTCAGAGCAAGGTACCGTAAATCGTCAATATCGCCACGACCACCAGCACAATCAGGGTCACTTTACGCGCTAACGTTACCGCGGCGCGCGGCGTCTGAACCGGGTCCATATGCGGTTCACGGGCCAAAGAGAACTGCGCCAAACGCGTCAACACCTGATACTGCGGAGTATGACGATCCCCCAGCGAAGCAAACCACGCAGGCAGCGCCCTTTCACCATGCCCAATCAGCGCATACGCCACCCCTGCCAGACGAACCGGGATCCAGTCCAACACATGCAGCAGGAAATCGATCCCTGTTTGCGAGCGTTGCAGCGGTGAATGATGTCGTGCCAGCCAGGTTTGGTAGGCCCGCAGAAAAGCATAGCCTGCAAGAGCGAGCGGCCCATATGGCCCACACACCGCAAACCAGAACAGCGGTGCCAGATAGTAGCGATAGTTAATCCACAACAGGGCATTTTGCAGTTCACGCAAGCGCTCTGCCTCGCTGCACTGCACCGGTAAACCGTGGATCAGCGCTAGCTCTTCCGCCATCTGATCGCTGGCGTGGGTATCGCCCTGCCGCGCGGCCTGCAAATAGGCCCGATAATGTTTGCGTGTGATCCCGGCCCCAACGCACAGCAGACCAATCACAATCCACAGCAGTAGCGCCACAACGCCGAAGAACAGGCCCTGGGCCAGCCACAGGATGCCCCAGACGATAAACATCCAGACCAGGGTCATTGCCAATGTTTGTGCCAAAGAAAACCGATGCAGCCGCTGAAACACCACTTCTAAACGATGGTCCAACTGCCAATGCTCACCCAGTTTAAACAGGCGTTCCCACGCCAAAACCAGTAACAGCGTAAACAGCGTCATTAGCTAATCCTCTCCTTCTGTCTGTTCCCCAGCATAATGCTTGCGGTGGTACGAGTGCCAGCAGCAGAGTAGCATGTTTCCGAGAAGTGAATTTAATGCGTTGATAATAAATAGATTAGTTTCCTGTACTGCCACATCAAGCACGGTACCCGGCAGTCGTGGCCTGTTGATGTCAGTCAGTACAAAAAATCATCTTGACGGACACTATTTTCAGTTGCCCAAACGTAGTCCTAAAATAACGCGGTGAATGACCTATATCCAGCATCTTATTAATACTGAGTATAGGCCTGATTACCCCATGATGAAAACGTTATAGGTTAAAAAATACGTTCGTCACCATTGGCCCTCAATAATATTAAGGCTCCAGTGCTTCCGTATATTCAGCCACGCTCACTGCAATTGTTGAGTATTGGCAAGTATTCACGGAAAGAGGGTAATTCGAGGGATCACTGAATGGCTCTTTATACCTTACCACAGAATAACCGAAGGAATCGGGAACGATAACGTCTTTGGCAGCTTGACTTGTCTGATAGTATTGCCCATCAGATAAATCCTTAAATGCGAACTGGTAGATAGGACCTATCTGGAGCAACCCATTATTATCGACACTACGATCATCATTGGTCATCCAACCGCCTGTTAGACGAACATAAGTATTATCAATGGTATCGCCAACTTCGGCTTTATACAGTCGATAGAGAACATTTAATGGTAATTTTTTCATATTAAATCCTCGTAATACACCTGTGGTGTAAGTTATAAGTTATTGCAAAATTCTATTGATGGTTTTATTTACCCAGCATAATATTGTCTGGATAAACAGTATGCCAAATAATGAAAGGTTGAGATATTCAATGCGGTTGTGTTGGCGGTAGCACAACTTGCAGCATGGCTAAGGTGGCACGCCGAAGGGGCGTTGCATTGTCGCGCCCGTGTTAAGGTCAGATGTGGGAGTAAAATTGTGGCACATTCAGTCCCCTCTCCCTGTGGGAGAGGGTTAGGGTGAGGGGGATTACAGCATCACTAACCTATTGATATTATGTAAAACTAGCGGCTGGCACGGGGCTATAAAACAGAGTAGCATGTGGATCCACCGACCTATCGTCCATTTCCGGAGTTTGCCATGCCGACCCGTCGCTACAGTGCCGACAGCCGCCGTACCGCGCTTCTCGAACGTATTGCCAATGATGTCCCTGCCACCGTCGCCCAGGCGCTGAGCGAAGATCTAGGGGGAACCGTGGATGCCGAGCGCGATATCACCGCACAACTACTACCCGCCGATAAACAGGCCAATGCCACGGTGATCACCCGTGAACCCGGCGTTTTCTGTGGCCGCCGCTGGCTGGAAGAGGTGTTTATCCAACTGGGTGGGCAAGTGAAGATCGAGTGGTTGGTGGAAGATGGCGATAAGCTGGTACCCAACCAGCCGCTATGCCACCTGAGTGGCTCGGCGCGTATACTGCTGACGGGCGAACGTACCGCGCTGAACTTTGTGCAAACGCTCTCCGGCGTAGCCACGGCGGTAAGCCGCTATGTAGCGTTGCTGCAAGGTACACAAACCCGGCTGCTGGACACCCGCAAGACACTGCCCGGCTTGCGCACCGCACTGAAATATGCCGTGCTGTGCGGCGGTGGCAGCAATCACCGTCTAGGTCTCTCGGATGCTTTCCTGATCAAGGAAAACCACATCATTGCTTCTGGCTCGATCAAAAACGCGGTAGAGAAAGCCTTCTGGCTGCACGCCGACGTGCCGGTAGAAGTGGAGGTCGAATCGTTGGATGAACTGCAACAGGCGCTGGATGCCGGTGCCGATATTGTGATGCTGGATAATTTCAGCGTCGAGATGATGCGTGATGCCGTTGCCCTGGCCCAGGGACGCACGCAGTTGGAAGTTTCCGGTAACGTCACCGATCAAACCCTGCGCGAGTTTGCCGAAACCGGGGTGGATTATATCTCTGTCGGGGCGCTGACCAAACACGTTACGGCGCTCGATCTGTCAATGCGTTTTCACTGATCCGGTTATTGGCAACGCCTCTTCCTGGGGCGTTGTTCCTTATGTGAGAGCCACTCACACAGCATCTCCCTATCTACCAATGCGGATTTAAGCGAACACGTTGATAAATTCAGCAATAATACCAAAGGCTTGGGGTCAGCTCCCCGACCATCTGGACTCCATCATGGGGCAGCCAACTGTCGGTAAAGACGCTTTGTATCGCGATCAGTTGGGCATAGTGGCGGATCCCCAGCTTGTGCATGGCTATGCCCTTCTGTGTGGAGATGGTTTTGATACTGCGCCTCGTCAGCGCGGCAATTTCGGCGGGAGTCATCCCCTGTATCAGGTACTCGACCACCTGCCGCTCACCCATAGACAACGTTTCCTCATCACACCCCGGTAAAGTGCAGCCAGCCCGGCTATCCTCTCCCAACAGAATCTGACGCAATTGCGCATGCCACATGACTAACGGTTGCCCCAGATCCACGATATGTCTCACCCCCAGACGGCGCAACCGAGTCACCAGATAAGGAATGGGGTCATCCAGAATAACCATCAGCGCGACGCCGGGAAAAGAGATACGCACCTGCTGAATAAAGCGCAAGGCTAGCAATAAGTCTGCCTGTTGCCCAACGTGCAATGACATAACCAGCACATCCACCGGCTGTGCATCCAGATACCATTGTGCTTCAGCGGCTTTCTGGCAGTGCCAGACCCGCAATAGCGAATGGGTGTTGAGCAACGCCCAGATCCCAGCCTGAAAGAAACGGCACGGTGAAACTACTGCCACCCGGTACCGCTTCTGGTTAATCATGTCGTTACATACCAGGGGGAATTCGGCGTGTTGTAGGGCGTGTCGGTGACCTGACTGCGTAAATGCTGGAACAGTTCCGCATCATTGCGAACCCCCAACTTGCGCATGCTATTGCACTTATGTGCGCTGATGGTTTTGACACTGCGATGCAGTAAATCAGCCACGTCAGAAACGCTCATTCCTTGCTGCAAGTACTCCAGTACCTTATGTTCCGCCTGCGTCAACACCACCAAGCTGTCCTGCACTTGCGCAGGAGTGGCACTGTGCAGCAGGTACATTGCCATACTGGGGCTACAAACCTTGGCACCGGTCAACGCCTGTGCCATATCACGGCGAGTCTGCTCCTGCGACTCCTGGCGGGCAAGCAGGCTGATGTGCGGCCGGAGATTCAAACGCGTCAACAACGCAATGTCCCGGCAATAGGTGCACACCACGATACGCAGCGCGGGCGCACGTTCAGAGAGCATCAGCAACTGTTGCGTGTCGCGGGCAATCTCCTGCGGCGAGCCACTGAGCACCACCGCCAACAGGTCAATTTGTGGCGGTGCCCATTGCGCCAGCAATTGCTCAAGCGAAGAGACCATCACCACCAGATGCATAGGGGGATCAAGGTTCTGAATAAAATGTGCCATCCCTGCCTGAAGCAAGGGGATAGGGGCAACAACGGCCAGTTTGACAACCGATAAAGGCGTATTCATGAGCGACTCCTAGATCAGTAATCCATTACGCGCCAGATAATCTCCACGGGTATAGAGATCGCTATCACTATGGAAGCCGAGCTTAATCATGGCACGGCGTTTATGGGTGCTGATGGTGCGTACATCCCGAGCTAGCACCCGCGCCGTGTCGGTCACGGTTCTGCCAGCAAACAGGCACTCCAGTACGTCCATCTCACGTCCGGTTAGCGATAATGACGGCGCGCCATTGCCAATCAGATTCACCGCTGACGGGCTAAGACTGGACAACCCCGCCATCGCACAGAGAACGCCTTGTGTCAGTGATGACAGGGGATCCTGTTTAAGGTAGATACCGCTGACCCTCAACGTTCTCAACTGTGCAAGCAGGTGCGGTTCCTGCAAAGAGGTGGCAACGATAAGCGGCACCCGTGCCCAGTACTGGCGTAAATGGCTAATCATTCGCAGCCCCT
The DNA here is from genome assembly GCF_001692375.1 of Serratia sp. 14-2641. Lineage (NCBI taxonomy): Bacteria > Pseudomonadati > Pseudomonadota > Gammaproteobacteria > Enterobacterales > Yersiniaceae > Serratia > Serratia sp. 14-2641. The sequence goes on from NZ_LXKR01000101.1 coordinate 207,598, forward strand.
CCAATACCGACTCACCTTCGCCACACAGTTCGGTGATCACCACATCCACCTTGCCCTGCTGCATCGCCACTGGCAGATCGCACACCTTTTCTACGTGCACACAATCCATGACCTGAAACTGTGGTGGCTGGAATGCAGAGCAGATCCCGGCACGCGTTATCGGGCAAGCGTCCATGAGCAATACCCGGTCGATGCGGCATGCCGTCTGCATTTTCGGTAGGGGTGTGTTGTTCCATACGGTTGATGTCATCATGATAATAGTTCCGTTATTAATGACTCAGCTTGTCCTGATAGGTGCTGGCACCCAAAATAGACTTGGGTGCCGATGTTAAAGCTTGCTACGCCAATACACACAGCGGCCAGGGAAACCAACGCCGGCCGTCTAAACTTGACCGTGTTTTACCCGCCGCGAAAACTGACTTGGCTCATCAGTTATAGGTAAAGTCGACTGACATTACCGAAGCAATATTACCCGGCGTAACCACCCCTTTGGCATAAGCACTGGCTCTCAATGCGAATGTGGCCGTGGTTCCTACCACTGTCGTTTCCATGGTAGACCCCGGGTTTTGCAAGGTATACGGGGACACATCTTGCGCCACTTCTACCGCCACGTTATCTGCCATCCCCGTACCGCTAGTCGTCGCGTAACGCCCGCCAGCCGCGGTATCCGCCGTACCGCTAAACGAGGCGGTAACTTTGCTGGTTGTCGTCGGACAGTCCTTCACTACCAGCTTGAATGGCACCGCCGTGGAGGTGTTTCCTGCCGTCGCCAGGTCCTTCGCCTGAATACTGGTCCCCAGATTGACGTTCAAATCTGAGTTGGTGGTATCTACCGTGCAGGGCGAAGCGACCACAACGCCGGTAATATTGACTTGAGTTGGAGCTGCCACAACCTGATGAACACCAGCCCCCAAAACCAATAAGGCCAGCAGCGTACGTTGAGTTTGTTTTTTCATGATGTTTCCTTACTGTTCCCGTCTGTATTCAGGCAGGGAATTCCTGCCTGATTTCCTTGAGTTAAAAAAACTTAATTAATTTCGGCATTAATGGTGGCCACGGCATTAAACTGCCCTATCGCCGGGGGATTGCCAGTCACGTTCATCGGTGCCAGACTCATAGAGCTGGTGCCAGTTTGTGAAGAATAGTCGAAGGTGACAGGCAGATTTCCATTGACCGGCGGCACGATATTACCGTTCGCGTCACGTACCCGAACCCCGATATCATTATTGTCCGTCTTCAATGCGGTTGGGTCCCCCCCCGATGGCTCACCACTAAAGGATAAGCTGACGACAACACCGTTAGAAATATTGTTACAGGCCAGCGTCATATCAACGACTTTGGGGGTAAACCCATTGGCAATTTCGCCGGGATTCTTGATGTCATTTGACATGATATTGCCAAACTTGACATTAATGACCTGCCCGGCATTAATTTCACAAGATTGTGGTACCGTTACCGATCCGCTCATATAGACAGACGACATCGGCACCCCGCCATATGAATCACTGACTTTTGTGCCATAAAGGTCCAGGATCTTAGTGCTTGGGATGACGACTTGCCCCACAAATGGCCGGGTAAAGTATAAAGACACATAGCCATTAGCACCGGATATCCAGTTCGTTACACCCGAACAGGCGCTGACAAAATTATTGTCCTGGTTCTTGAATGGGGTGGCAAAGTGTTTGCCAACGTTCCCTCCAACCCATAATTCAGTAGCCACTTCCAGATATTGATTTAGTGAATAAAAATGTAATCCATCATAGTCCCGCGTAGCTGTCAGATTGCCAGGTACCACTGCCCTATAGTAGGTCATGGCCGGGGTGGTACAATCACAGTTGGCAGCGTAATTCGCAGCTAAATTCCACTGGTAGGTTTGTTTAAAATATGTGCCAGCCTTGTTATCATCTGGATTGTCGTACTGTTTGACAAAGGGGAAGTTATATATCTTCGTGCCGCCTACCGTGGTACACCACCCGGTTGCAGCAAAGCTTGATACGGAAAACAGGCACAGCAGGCCGCCCAATGTTAATTTAACTAACCTGATTAACTTCATCATCGTTCCTTACCGGCACTGCGCATTCAGCATCTGAATGCCAGCACTTTCCGTTGTCTGTTTTGTCAGTGAGTAACTCACCTGACACTGTTGGTCTGAACCGCTGCCCCACTTCACATTCAGGATGCCGCTGTCTGCCATCCCGGTCAGATAAACCTGGCCACCGTCCCCGACGATAAAGCCCTGTGCAGTTTGCTGTGCCGGATCGCTCACCGTGGCACCGAACGGTACCGGTGCGCCGCCCTGGCGTAACAGCGTCATCAGTATTCGCTGGCCCACGTTGGCCTGGAAGTTGGCTCGAACTACAGCACCACGGGTTGGCACCACGTTCTGAGAGGTCAACTCCACCTCAACGTCATCCGCCAAAGTCTCGGTATTCAACTGCACCTGATTCTTGCGATAAGGGCTGACGTACGGCACGATGGCATAACCACGCCAGTCGGTTTTAACCCCGGTCTGGTTGTTAACCCCCGTGCCACCGGCTCCTGGTGCTTTCACCAGCGCAATGGTTTCCCCCAACGGCTGGCCGAAGGTCACCCCGTCCTGATGCGCTATAATGCCGCCCTGCAGGCCGTAGTTGAGTCGTTGACTGTTGCGATCGTAGGCATAGCCCGCCAACACTTCCCCATAGGTACCGCGATAGTCAGCATTCAGGTTGCCTCCGTTGCCGATGCCCTTGTTGCCATAGCTTTGTTGTACGCCCCAACTCAGGTTGTTGTCCGCTAACGCCGTGCCGTTCAGGCCGACGGAGTTGTTGGTGGACCCCTTCTGGCTGGTGTTCAGGTTGTAACTGGCATAAGTCCTGCTCAACCAACGATCCAGCGGTATGCTGACGTTAAGCGCAAAGATCTGATCGCGGTCATAAACGGCGCCACTGCTGTTGCCACTGGCCGTCGAGTTTTCGTTATAGCTATAGCTCAACCCGTAGCTGATACCGTTCCAGCTGTTGTTATAGCCGGCACCAATCGAGCGTAAGGTACGATCGCTGTTCCAGTAATCTTCGCTGACCCAGTTTAATGACAGGGTTCCCGCCGCATCTCCCAGGTTCTGGCTGATGGTCAACTCGCTGCGGTTGCGCTTGCGGTCGGTGAGCCGGTAACTACTACCGTCACGGTAGGTGTCCAATACTTCCTGCAAACTGTAGTAGCCCGCGGTTGAGTAACGGTATCCGGCAATCGAGAAGTTGGTACCCGTCTGTACGAGGTTCTTGCTGTAACGAACTCGCCATGATTGGCCATCGGTTTTAGGTTGGTCTTGCATCGTAGACCATGCCTGGGTCACGTCTGCCGATATGGCACCGATGTCACCCATGTTCTTGCCTAGCCCCAAGGCCACAGACTGGTACTTACTGGCAAACTGGCCACCGCCGTAGGCAGTAAAGCCATTGGACAGACCATAAATCGCTGTACCCTGGCTAAACAGGGTCTTGTCTATGCTGTTGTCATAAGAACGGTACTGCCCACTGGTGACCGAGTACTTCAAACGACCTTGACGCTGCAGCACGGGCAGCGAGGCAAACGGCACCACTATCTGCTGTTGGCTACCGTCGGCTTCCTTAATGGTCACCAGCAGGTCACCGCTGCCCCCGGTAGGGAACATATCGTTGATTTCAAACGCACCTGGCGCCACGTAGGTCTGGTAAATCACGTAGCCGTTCTGGCGGATAATCACCTGCGCATTGGTTCGTGCAATACCCCGTACCATTGGCGCATAGCCTTTCAGGCTGTCCGGTATCATTTCGTCGTCCGAGGCCAACTGCCCACCACGGAACGGTACGCTGTCGAACACGTCCGAAGGCGAACTGCTATCCCCCAGCGTCATCTGACTTTTCAGCGCGATAATGTCACGCTGGGCATAGGTATAGATGGTGTCCCATTTATCCTGGCCGTCACTGCTTCGGCTCCAGGTCGTGTAATTACGCAACCGCCACGCCCCGAGGTTGACACCTGGCCGCAGGTTGACGTACTGGCTGTTGCTGTCTTGGCTATTACCATTACGTGCATAAGTGTTGGCACCGCTCATGCTATAGTTGAGCAGCAATGCCGGGATACCTTGATCCCACTGGCTTTCAGGAACGTAACCACGTGCTTTCTGTGAGAGGGCTGCCTGAGGAATACTGATCAGCAATTGCTGTTCGCTGAAACGGAACTTGGCGCTGGCTTGGGGAATGGCACTGATGTTGGCGCATTGTGACTTGGCATCACCGAGCCCTGGGAATAAATCAGTTTTCACCCCCAAGGCATTAAGTTGCTCTACGCTCAGACAAGGTTGCAGATGCTCTTTGCCATCAGCCCCTTTTTGCATACTGAACGTCACATCCCGTGTGTCCTGCTGTTCGTTATTGAGATAGATATCGACCCGATAGGTGCCTGGTGCCTGACCTATGCCTTCCTCAAAAACCGTTAAATCTGTCGCCCCCTGGTTTGGGTTATCCATTTGCAGCAGTGCAGGGTTAAAATAGTCACGCGCCTGTACGCTAAAGGATAGGGTTCCCATCAATGCCAGCTGGGCAGCGATCAAATACGCCAGCCTGCTGACGCGCGGCGAGTGCCCGGCCTGGCTTTTATAATTATTCATCCGTTTGACTCCATTGCCTACAGGGTGAAACTACCCCTGTGTCCTGTGCCCCACAGCCTGTGGGGATCCCTGCTCTCTAAACGCTATAACGACGCGAGTTGCTCTTTGCTTACCGCCCCGTAATCATTGATAATTTTCCAACTGAGCGGGCCGCCGCTCACTCCGGTTGGCAGTGCAAAGCTTGCCGTACTCATCGGAGCCACATAGGTCACATCGCTCAATTTCTTGCCTGCAACCTTCACTTCATAGAAATTCATATAAAACGGCGTCGGGTTGGTCACCTGCAGGTTATTACCACTGCGTTGCCAGGTCAGTTTCTCTGTGACTTGCTCCGGCGTACCTTTGATGCCCTGCGGGCGGTAAATCAGCTTGATGCGCGTTTTCACTGCAATTTGCAGCGTATTGCGGACTTCAGCTTTGCTGGCTGCGGGGATGGACTTGATGTTCATCCAATACAACGATTCTTTATCGGAGGACAGATTGCCCCCTGCACGCACCACGCGCAGGACGTTTTTCTGGTCGCCATCCAGGCGGAACAGCGGCGGGGTCACCACAAAGGGGGCTTTCTCAGCGCCACCTGCGGTGGTCTCTACCCAGGTCTGGATGAGGTACGGCCCCTTGTCCGGGTTACTGACGCTCAGTGAAGACTCCTTTTTACCGCCTTCATAAATCAGACGCGTACCGCCCACAATCACACCGGCCTGAGCAACACAGCTCATCATCAGCAAGCTCGTCAGCACTGTGGCAGGAATAAATTTCATACAAACACCCCGTGAAATGAGACATAAAGGCCAGCTCAACTGCCGCTGGCCTGAAATCAGAACAACTAATCTCTACGTCGAATTGGTAAAGTCTTAGTTGTAGTTAAGGGTGAAGCTAGCGGTGGAGTTCGCAACACCAGAAGTGATGGTGGAGGAGGTAGAGATATAACGTGCAACGAAGTTCAGATCGTTATTACCCACAACCAGTGGATATGATTTAGATGCGGTAAACAATGGAACTACAGCGTTAGCGTCATCGCTCAGCTGAATACCAACACCTGTTGCGCCACCAGCAGTCAGTGCCAGAACGGTGTTGTCACCAGACACAGCGATACCGTCAAATTTGACTGAAGCTTGAGTTGCCGCAGCCGGGCAACCTGTCAATTTGATGGTGAAATTGGTTGCAGAAGATTTAACACCCGCAGTCGGAACGCCACCCACGTTGAAAGAAGTGGTAGCGACTTCACCCAGATTCACTTGCAGTGGGCTGCCTGGGTTGTTAGTCACAACACAAGCGTCATCGGTGATTTTACCTACGAAATCCACTTGACCATCAGCAGCGGCAGCAGCGGTAACGGCAAACACAGAGGAGGCCAATACGGCAACAGCAATCAGATTCTTTTTCATACAACACTTTCCTTTAATGTAATGCACCCATGTGCATAGCAAAATTATTTGACATAGCCTTATGTCGTTCCCTGTTTATTTAGCTCCAAGCGAGAACCTCTCCCGTTAAATAACCCATCAAGCCGTTAAGCCTTATCTAACCGACGAGTCATTTTGAACTAAAGTGTACCGTCCAATTATTTATGCTGAAATTTCCTAGCCACCAGCATTAAACTTCAACCGGTGAACAATTAACGAACAAACATGAAACGTTAAGACTATCTACAGTGCCGAGGGGGATTTTTTAGACCTATCAGTAGTGGGCTTGAACAGCCACTAATGGGGGAGAGCGCAATGATGAATAGTTGTCCAGAAATCAATTTAACACATTGATATTAAACATTATTTAAAAATTAGGAATGTTGCCATAACAAATTTGTTGACTCGCAAAAAGATAATCCTTAGAGTGCGTGACAGTTTAGTTCAAAGTGTACCGGGTGAATTAAATTATTACATTTTGTTTACCAGACTTCTTTAAATCTCCGCGCATTGCTGGCCGTATAAAGTACGGTGTGCTGAATATTCTTATGCCCAAGAAAATCCTGAATCAACCGAGTATCTATCCCGCGGTCTGCCAGCGCGAATCCACAACCATGTCGCAGCATGTGAGGATGAGCGTTAACCTCCAGACCAGCCAACTCGCTATAATTACGCATTAACCAGTAGATACGCTGGCGGGATAGATGGTTTCCCTTCTCGGAAAGAAATAACCAGTCGCTGTCGGCACCTCGATAAGTGCGTCTGACCTTTAACCAGGCGCGTAACGCTTTATGTTCTTTGGCATATAAAGGATGAATGGTGGAAAAGCCGTTTTTCAGGCGGTGGATATAAATGCTTTTGCCCTCCAAATCGATATCGGAAAGGCGCCAGCGGTTGATCTCACTGACGCGACATCCGTGGATAAAACACATCCAAATCAAACAGTAATCGCGTTCAGCGTGTTTACCATGCTGAGTAGCTCCTAGCAGACGCGCAACTTCGGAAGGAGTCAGATGCTTGCGATTATTCATAGTGCCTCACTGTGACTTTACTAAAAAATGTGCAGGGCTATTCATCCTTTTACATACCTACAAGATTCATAGGATCGCTGATGCAAGGGTTGCTACAGCTTCAACCTATCCCAGATCAGTATAGCGGAGAGGAAAAAAGACAACAGCCATGGAATTGCTAAGGATATCCGACAAAAAAAAAGAAATGCCATAGAAAATCCAATACCCTATAAATTAAAGGATTATTCTTTCTTAAGTGAGAGACAAATCCGAAAAAACAATTCAATCACAATGCAATGAAATACCTTATCAATAATGAGCGCAGTAGCCAATATTGTATTTATATATTATACCTTCATGAGTTCCTTATCCATGAGTGCATAATAAATTAGGGGAAGTTATATATCTAATGTTAAACTCAACCAAGATTGGATGAGTCTAACCATTATAGATGAATTAAATAAACTGTTTTTCAAGCAGATTTTAATTATATTCTAATCGAGCGAAAACGCCCCGCGTTACTGGCCGTGTAAATTACCGTATTCTGAATATTTTTATGGCCCAGATAATCTTGGATTAAGCGAGTATCAATGCCGCCATCAGCCAGCGCATAACCACAGGCGTGGCGTAACATATGCGGATGCACGGGGACATTCAGTCCAGCAAGTTCACCATACTCGCGGAACAGGCGATGCATCTGCTGGCGAGAAAGTCGTCCCCCCTGGCGTGACAGAAACAGAAAATCACTGTCTGCTTCAAGATATTGCGGGCGCAGGGCCAGCCAACTGACCAGTGCAGAGTGCTCACGCGGCTGGATCGGATGTTGGACGGAAAAACCATTTTTCAGGCGATTGACATACAATTTTTTGCTGAGTAAATCCAGATCCTGCAAGCGCAGATTACAGAGTTCGGAGACGCGCAATCCATGAATGAAGCAAACCAGCAACATACATTTATCGCGGACGGTATTCTTATGATCAGGAATTGCATCAAGTAAACGCTGTACTTCATCCATGCTCAAAAACTTACGATTGGTGTTAGCCGACATGCGGTATTTCCCTATACACGTTTTTCCAGATATTGGATTTAACGACATAAGAAAATTCTGGTCAAGCTACAACCTGATGCTCAGCATAACTTTGTGGAATAAATCGAATTTCAGCGGATTTAGTGCCATTTATTCATTTCACCCCGTGGTAATAACGTGTGGAATAGTCTATTTTTTGAACAGTCAATTTTAACAACGGTGCTTTATTTAACCGCGCAGATCGTAAGCTAAACTCACCATTTGATAGAAGGAGGGGGAGATCGTGGATGCTCTGAGGTGAGGCAATAGAGGGTTATCGAAAGTACTTGGGGTATGCAGAGATACCCCAATAGAAGAATAAATCAGGCTTGCTTTAGACGGTCAAACCCCCGTCAAGGATCAGGCTTTGGCCCGTCATATAACGGCTGTCATCACCGATAAGAAACGCGGTGGTACGCGCCACTTCGCTGGCTTTGCCCAGGCGGCGCAGAGGAATTTGTTTGCGCAGCGCCTTCAGCGCCTCCGACGGAATGGCCTGCGTCATCTCGCTTTCGATAATCCCGGGCAACAGGCAGTTCACACGGATACCAAAACGGGCCACTTCCAGCGCCAGAGATTTCCCCATGCCGATCATCGCCGCCTTACTGGCCCCATAGGCCGTTTGCCCGGTGTTGCCCTTGATACCCGTCACCGAAGACATCAGCACCATCGCCCCTTCCCCCTGCGCCATCATGGCGGGCAGCAGGTGGCGGTTCCAGTAGAAGATGGCGTTAAGGTTGGTGTCGATCACCTGCCGCCAGCGCTCACCGGTTTGCTGGATATGCAAATCATCCAGCGTGATCCCGGCGTTGTGGATCACTGCAAAAGGCGCTCCGAGGCGGGCCAGCAACTGCGGAGCCACAAGGTTCACCGCCTGCTCGTCACTGCCGTCACACACGCAGCTTTCCACCCAACCCGGCAAACCCGCGCAGGCTTCAATCACCGCCGCGCTGGCCGACTGGCCGCTACGGCAGGTGAACACCACGTTCCATTGCTTGGCCAGTTCTTCCACCAATGCGCGGCCAATCCCCCGGCTACCGCCAGTCACTAATACCCATTGTTTAGTCATAGGGTTATTTTTGCGCGTCGGCCAGGTTTTGACAGAGTTCACCCAGCGTCATATTCGGCTGATTGATGAACATTTCGGCGTTGAGCGTGACTCCGAACTCACGTTTGGCCAATACCATCAGCTCCACATAGTCCAGGCTGTCCAGCTTCAACTGCTGCAGGGGCATCTCTGGCGCCAGATCGGCCATCTCGAGATCTTTGGCATCACAAATCATTTCCGTAACGGTGTCGTAAACCTGTTGGTAGTTTTCCATGGTTATATCCCTGTGGTTAATTGTCGGCCAATGGCCATGTTTTTAAGGTCACCGAGGTGACGAGCAGAGGCTGCCGCTGCGTTCTGGCCTCGATCACCGCGCGTAACACAAATCCGCTGCTTCGGTCCCCGATAACCAGCATCGGCTGAATGCGGTAGTACAGCCGATCTTCGGGTTCAAATAGCGTTTCGGGGTTGAATAATCGGGCGCTGAAGTGGGTCTCATGGTGCGTCTGTACCACCGGGATCTGAGCAAACACCTCAATCAGCGTAGCGACCTGCAGTTCCGGCAGCGCCGTCGTCAGCGCCGCCAAGGTTTCCGGGGATTTCACCAGCAGTTGGAACAGCAGGGCGTCAAAGAAACTCCACGCTTGAGTGGCATCCGATGCCTGCCCCGGGAATGTCTGGCTGAGTGCCATCACCTCGTTAATGCTCAGTGCATGCTCCTGTTCAGAAGCTGCCAGCGTTAACGGCTGAACCGGGACCAGTTTGCTGTTGAAACAGCTTTCCTGCGTGACACTGTCCAGCATCTTGCCGGTGATCTGCTTGCCATTGCCCACAATCTGCAAGTGATACGGCGTCTGGCACAGCACCGGTCGGCGCATGCGGGTGCTGAAAACATAAAAGTCATGCTCCAGCGGAGTTGCAAGCAACACCTCACTCAGATGACGTTTCATGTCCAGCATCGCACGCATCCCGTGGACACTTAGCTGTTCGGCCCCCATTTTGCGCACGTGCTGCAGATCAAAATGGATCGGGTTGTAGTCGCCGGAAAAGGCGGCCCACTCTTCAGCATCACGCAGGGTGTAGTTGAGGATCATGCTCATGCCTGCCCGATAACCAAGGCCGCGTTAGCGCCACCGAAACCAAAGCTCAGATTCAAGATGTTCTGTAACCGGGCCGGGCGATGCCCTTCGCTGATATAGTCCAGATCGCACTCCGGATCGGCATTTTTCAGGTGACAGGTAGCGGGCATCAGTTGATGCTGCAACGCTTGCAGACAGATGATGGATTCAAAGCTACCTGCCGCCGCAATCAGATGCCCGGAGTAAGACTTGGTGCTGGAAAGCGGCGTGCTGTAGGCCGCCTCGCCGAAGGCCAGCTTGATCGCCTGGGTTTCATTCAGATCGTTGAGGGGCGTAGAGGTGCCATGCGCATTGATATAGTCAATCTCCTCCGCCGTTACCCCGGCCTGGCGCAAGGCATGCTGGATGGTTTTCACCCGGGCAATCTTGTCTTCCGCCGGTGCGGTAAAGTCGAAGGCATCGGAGTAATTGCCGTAGCCCTTGATTTCCCCCAGGATGGTTGCCCCACGCGCCAGAGCGGCTTCTCGCTCTTCCAGGCACAACACGGCAGCACCTTCGGAAAGGACAAAGCCGTTGCGATCCAGGCTGAATGGGCAGCAGGCCTTGCTGGCATCATCCTGCTCACTCGCCAAGGCGCGCAGGATATCGATGTTCCACACGGCAGCATCGGTACACAACGACTCACCTGCCCCGGCCAGCATCATCGAAGCACGGCCACTGCGGATCACCTCAAACGCATCGCCGATAGCGATCGTCCCGGTAGCACAAGCAGCAATCGGGCTATTCTGATAGCCGCGCAGTCCCCAAAACAGGCTACAGGCCGCCGTTGCGGCATTCGGCATGGACAGGAAACAGCCAAACGGCGAACCCAACCCGGTGCGCAGATAGCCTTCGTAATTAATATGGGTTTCATCCTGACCCGCCCAGCCGCTGCCGATGATGGTGCCGCACTCAAGCAGATCGTAATAGGCCGCCGGGCTCTCCCCTTGGAAGGCCATCTCCATCGCTTCGCGGGCCGCCCCCAACGCCAGGCGGGCAAAACGTGGCAGGCGGCGACGGATCGCTGCAGGAACGCCTTTCAGGCTGGGTTCATCGTCGATCACCCCGAAGAAACGCGACTGGATCCCCACGGCGGACCGATCGAAATACCGGTAGCCCAACTGATAATCCATAATCGCCGCCCAGCTTTGCTCGGCATTCATCCCCAATGGCGTGACCGCACCAAAGCCTGTAACCACCACGCGACGTGACAAAGTATCTTTATTCATGATCTCATCCTGTTATATCACTGTCTTTTTCCACACCGCCGCCCAACGCCAACCACAGTTTCATAGTGGCATTGAGGTAGTTGTACTGCAGATCTGACAAATTGGTTTCTATGGTCAGCAGATCGTCCTCAGCATCCAGTAAGCTCTGGAATGAGACGGCCCCCGCCTGGTACTGGCTTCTGGCCAATACCAGGCGCTGCTGGCTAAGCTGCAGATTCTGTTGCTGATTGATTTTTTGCTGCTGGTAGCTAAGGCGTTGCGACATGGCGTTATCCACATCGGCAAGCGCGTTGTAGACCTGGCTGCGAAAGACGATCGCCGCCTGTTTGACGTCCAAATCCGACTTCTCAATGGTCAATTGCACCGTGTTCCATTGCACAAACGGCAACGCAGCGTTGGCTCCCAGCGTCCTGACCGGATCGCTGAACCATTGAGAGAAAATGCTGCTGGCAGAACCGAGTGAGGCCGCCAGTGACAGCGATGGATAGAAGCTCAAACGCTGCACGTCCGAACCTGCCAGAGCTGCGCGCAGGCGCCCTTCCGCCGCCTTCACGTCTGGGCGACGGGCAATGACTTCAACCGGCAACAACTTGGCGATCGGCACATCCTGATTGATGTCCAGCGAGCTGCGCTCAGCCTGACGATCGGTGGGCGAACGGTTAAACAGGATCGCCAGCGCATTACGGTTCTCTTCCCGCTGCTGTTGCAGCGTGCGATAGGTGTTTTCACGATTGATCAGCGATTGCTGCGCCTGTAACAGATCGAGCTGCCCGGCGGCACCAGAAGCATAGCGTGACTGCACCAGAGCCAGCGTCTGCTGACCAATTGCCAGCCCCGCTTGCTGCTGTTTTATCTTCTGGTTGAGGTTGGCAATCTGCCAATAATATTGCGCCGTATTGCCGATCAGCGTCAGCGCGGTGTTTTGCCGATCCTGCTCCGTGGCTTCAGCCTGCCACTGCGCCTGTTCTCTGGCTCGGGCCAATTTCCCCCAGAGATCCAGCTCATAGCTCAGCGACACCGTCGTGCTGTAAGACTCCGTCGGAGTAGTATTATTCCGCAGGTTTTTGCTGTTGTTGGCGCTACCCGTCACTGAAACATCAGGCGTTAAATTGGTATCGATTAACCCGGCCGCCAATCGGGCCTGCTGGAGCTGTATGCCCGCGATGGCCAGATCGTTGTTGCTGGTCAGCGCTCGTCCGATCAGCATCGAGAGCTGTGGGTCCTCAAAGTTATCCCACCAGTGGTCAGTGTGTTGCAGATAGCCAGAACCGGTATCCTGCACTCGCCACTCGGCGGGCACCGACAGCATTGGCCGCTGATAATCGCTTTTCGTCAAGGAACCACAACCGCCCAGCAGCAGGGGCAACAAGATGGCTAGAGAGAATTTGTTCATCATCATTCGCGCGCCAGCGCCTCCGTGGGATGAAGACGTGCCGCATTGCGCGCCGGGAAAAAGCCAAAACCCAGGCCGATCAGTGCAGAGAACCCGCAGGCAAGTACCAACGGTGGCCAGGTAAAGATCATGGTGAACTCTTTGGTTACCCACGAGAAGATCACCCCGGCCAAACCGGAGCCAATAATGCCGATCAGCCCGCCCAGCGAGCAGATCACCATCGCTTCAATCAGGAACTGGCGCATGATGTCCGCTGGCCGTGCGCCGACCGAAAGACGGATGCCGATCTCGTGGGTGCGTTCGGTGACCGACACCAGCATGATATTCATCACGCCAACCCCGCCCACCAGCAGCGAAATCCCGGCAATGGCGGTGATCAGCAGATTCATGGAGTCCGATGCCTTGCGGATGGCCTGCGTCATCTGATCGTTGGTCTGGGTGTAAAAGTCACGCTGGCCATGAGCCTGTTCTAATAGTTTTTCCACGAGCCCCTGTACTTCATGCGGTGAAAGCCCGTCACGTACACGCAAGGTCATAGACTCGATCGGCATATCGCCAGACATGCGCTCCAGCAGCGCGGTATAGGGCATCCAGGCGCCCAGCATCATGCCGCTGAATTTGCCGCCTTTACGCTCGGCAACGCCGATCACCCGGTAAGGCGTACCGCCAAGCTGGATGATTTCCCCTTCTGGTGTTTCATCCGTTTCAAACAGCGTATCGCGTAATTCCGGATCAATAATCACCACCGGTTCCCGCTCGTCCAGATCGCGCTGGGTAAAACCGTTACCAGAGATAAAATGCAGGCCCTGCACGCGGAAATAGGCATTGCTGATGCCGGAAATCGCCACCGTAACCTCTTTGCCACCGCGCACCGCGGTCACCGCAGTGCTGACCACTGGCGATACACTGTCGACATAAGGTTGGCGAGCCAACAGCTCTACATCGGAAACCTTCAATGCGCGCGCAAAGTCAGGCCGCACTTTCCCTCTCCCTTCACCAGGGCGGATTTCCAGAGTACTGTTGCCCAGTTGGCCGATCTCCCTGAGAATATTTTGCCTTGCCCCCTCACCCACCGCCATCGACGACACCACGGAGGAGACGCCGATAATGATGCCCAACATCGACAGGAAGGCTCTGGCACGGTGCCCCATCAGCGCACGCCAGGCCATCTTGATCGCCTCTTGCACACTCTGCCAGAACGGGTTACGCCCAGTAGCAGCAACCACCGGCAATACGGGACGGGTGTCCAGTGGCGCAACCGCTTCATTGCGCCGATCGTCAATAATTTCACCGTCGCTGATTTCGATAATGCGCTGCGCCTGATTGGCGACATCCCGATCGTGAGTGACGATAATGATGGTGTGCCCCGAGCGGTGCAGAGAGTGCAGAATTTCCATCAACTCCTGCCCACTGGCGCGATCGAGCGCCCCCGTCGGTTCATCGGCCAGAATGATTTCGGCCCCATTCATCAACGCGCGGGCAATACTGACGCGCTGCTGTTGCCCGCCGGAGAGCTGCGCCGGTTTGTAGTTCATCCGCTGTTGCAACCCAAGCCGGGTCAGCAGGTATTCGGCCCGAGTCTGGCGTTCCGCCGCAGGCATCGCGGTATACAGGGCAGGAATGGCGACGTTTTCGCTGGCGCTCAGATAAGGCATCAGATGATAACGCTGGAAGATAAACCCGATGTACTGGCTGCGTAACTCGGCCAACTGCTCACTGCTGGCGAGTTGGGTGGAGATGCCTTTGATCTGCATCTCACCTTCGGTGGGTTTATCCAGGCAGCCGATGATATTCATCAACGTGGATTTCCCCGAGCCGGATGCGCCAACGATCGCCACCATCTCGCCCGGTTGGATGGAGAGGGAGACATTTTTCAGTACCGCTACGGTCTGCAACCCAGAAACAAAATGCCGGGAGATACCGCTCAGAGAGATCAACGCAGAAGATGGCTTAACCATTGCTAGCGCTCCCCGCCAATACCACGCGGTCGCCCTCTTTCAGCCCTTCTTTTACTTCGGCAAACTGGCGGTCGTTCAGGCCGATGCGCACCCAGCGTGACTCAAGCTGTTTACCGTTCATCACCTGTACCTGATAACGATCTTTACCCTGTTGTTCACCAAAGGCGGCTACCGGGACACGCAGGGCGTTCTTCACCTGCTCGGTAATGATAAAGACCTGGGCGGTCATCGAAGTTCGCAGCAAGCGCTTACTGTTGGCGATAGCAAATACGCCGCTGTAATACACCGCCGAAGCCTGCTGATTGGAGGAACTTGATACGTTGTCTTCCTGCAAAGCCTCATTGGGGGCTTCCTGGATCGAGCCCATCACGCTTTCGTAGCGCTGTTTTGGATCGGCCACCACGTAAAACCACAGCGGTTGCCCCACGCGCACCTTCAGGATATCGGTCTCCGAAATACGGGTGTGTACCGTCATGGTATCCACATCCGCCAGCACCAGAATGGTCGGGACGGTTTGTGACGACACGATGGTCTGCCCTTCTTTGGTGACGATCCCCAGCACTTCACCGTCGATCGGCGCAACGATGCGGGTAAAGCCCAGATTGGCCTTGGCCGTTTCCAGCTCCATCTGCGCCTGGACGATCTGCGCGTCGTTGACCTTCAACTGGGCAACCTGGGTTTGGAACTGCGCCTGCGCCTTTTCCAATTCGCTTTTCACCCCTGAACCATCACGATCCAGCTTTTGCTGACGCTTCAGCTCCTGTTGATACTGCTTGAGTGTTGCCAGGGTGACTTGCTTTTGCGCTTCAGCACTTTGCAGGGCAGCTTCAGATTTACGCAGTGCGTTTTGTTGCAAGGTCGGGTCGATTTCCGCCAGCAGTTGCCCGCGAGTGACACGATCGCCCTGCTTCACATACAGCTTTTGCAATTGCCCGTTAACCTGGGCACCAACGCTGACCTGCAGTGCCGGTTTAAGAATGCCGGTGGCCAGCACGGTTTTTTCGATATCGCCACGGGTGATCTCTTCGGTGTCATAGGTATGATCCTGCGCTGGTGTCGAGACGTACCAGACGATCGCGCCGATCAAGGCCGCCAGGCACAGCAAGGCGAGCATTACCAGACGGCGAGCCTCGCCAAACATCTTCAGCTTCATCAGCACACCGCCGTAGTCAGTGTCGGTGGTGTTTCGACGCTGGCCACATGGCCATTGCTCACGCGGAACACCCGATCAAACATCGGTAATACGCTCTCGCTGTGCGTTACGGTGATCAACGTTTTATGCCGTTCGCGACAATGTGCCAGCAAGGTGGTCATCACCTGATGCGCCGTTTCCTCATCCAGGTTGGCCGTGGGTTCATCCAACACCAGCACCGGGCGATCGCTGTACATGGCACGTGCCAGCAACAGGCGTTGACGTTGCCCCAGAGACAGCCCAGCATGGCTTTCACGGATCAGGGCATTCAGTCCGCCCGGCAATTTCTCGATCACCGGAGCAAGATTCAGCCCCTCCAGCGAACGCTCAATCTGCCGATGCTTTTGTTCATTAAAGTTCTCATCAAACAGCGTGATGTTTTCCAGCACCGTGGCATTGAACAAGATGTCCTCCTGGCTTTGCAGGAAGAACAGCGCGTGCACCTGCTGATAATCGAGCGGCTGGCCATCGACCATTACATCCCCTTGCTGTGGTGGCATCAGGCCGGTCATCACCTTCAGCAAGGTACTTTTACCCGCGCCAGACTCACCGACAATGGCAATGCTTTGCCCCGGCCTGAGCGACAGCGAAAGATCGTGCAGCACCGGTTGCTGGGCGTCATAGGCAAAGGCGATATGGTTATAACGCAGTTGCGAGGTGAACGACGGGATGGGCGCAGGGACCGCATCATTGCCTGGCGCCGGTGCAGAACGTGACGGAAACAGATCCCGGGCGCGGGTATCAATCACATTCAGCTGATTCTTTTGCAGGATGGAATAGAAAATTTTGGTGATGTAAGAGGTGAAGATTTCACGCACAAAGCTATAGGCAAAGAACTCACCCAGCGTGATAGTTTCGTTTTTCAACAACGGCAGCGCCAGGAACATAAACAGCACCATCTCCAGGCTGCCGATCAGCTGATACAGGCTGCTTTTGACCTGCTCGTACATTCTCTGCTGCTGGCGGCAGGTAAACAGCGCCAGGGCATATTTGGCAAACAGGCCCTTGCGTTGGCTATCGAGCCCGGCGGACTTGATGGTGGCGAACCCTTGAATGCTCTCAAGGATAAAGTCGCTCTGATCGGCCGTTTTGACCTGCATTTGCTGGGTAAAATAGCGGTCACGATAAATGGCCCAGACGCTAACCAGCCCCATCAGGGTGACACTGATGCCAGACACCATGGCCAGCAGCGGACTCATGTAGCACATCACCGCTAGCGCGATGGCACCGATGATCCAGTCGGTACGCAGGCCGTTATCCAGCTCGATTTTAATGCCCGAGGCCATCTGCCAACTGGCAAAACGGCTAAAGACGTCACCTGGTGCACGTTTATCAAAGAAATTCAGTGAATTACTGAGCAAGCGCGAGAAACCGGCCACGCTGTTGACCACCACGAAACGTTTAATAAATCGCTCGGTGATCCAACGCACGCCGAAGGCCAGCGTGGTCGAAACGACAAACGCCAGCAGGAAGTAAAAATAGGGGAAATCTGTTTTTCCCGCAGAAGAAAAGACCTGGTTGATGGCGCTACTGACCATCGTCGGCATGATAAACAGGGTTAACGAGATCAGAAACGCCAGTATCATCAATCGGTAAATGCCGGGGATACGTGCCGTTTCTTTCAGACTCATGGTGTCGAACATGCGAAAGCGTTTACTACGCTGCACGTTGGCCAGCGCCTGCGGATCGGGCTGGGTTTCATTGTCCAGCACCAGCGCATAGCCGCTGATATCCAGTTTCAGCGCATCAATCGGCAACAGTTGCTGACCAATGCCCGGATTCATCACGCAGACATGGTTGCCTTTACGGTAGGCCAGCACCACGTAATGGCTGGCACCATAATGCAAAATGGCGGGCAGCGGCAGTTCTGCCAGTTCGTCATGCTCAAAAGCCACGGGATAAGCGGGCATCGCCATTTCACCCATGATATCGCACAGTCTGGCCAGCGAGGTGCCATGCTGCGAGGCCGGATAGCGTTCACGCAGGCTTTCCAGCGAGACATCAATCCCCTGGGTTTCCGCCATCATGGCGATGCAGGCCAGCCCACATTCGTTAGTTTCGCCTTGAAAGACCAGCGTCGGGATTATCTTTTCCATGATCTGACTTCTTCAATTTCCGGTTTATTCATTGATAAAAAATAACGAATGTGCGTGCCATAACAGCCAGTCCTCGGGGTGCCGGACGATCGAACTCTCAACAATTTCCGGTAGCCTGGCTTTCACACTGCGCGCTGGCATCGGCGGCTCAATGTGGATTTTTATCTCTTTGTCGTAATACAGGTAATAAAACACCACCTGCGCCGACAGCGCTCGGGCAATGCGGATCACGCCGCTGTGCAGATTAGCCGGGCGATCAAACAGACGACAACCGAGCTTTGCCGTTTGCGCCGTATTGGTATTGACGGTGTAATCCGGCGAGATATCCGGGAAAATCATGATATTGCGTTGATGATCGGCCGCTTCCATAATCGCGCCCATCAGATTGCCAGCAATTTCCCGGTTATCATCATGGATCGAGCAATAGGACAGGTTAACGCCCCCTAATTCCCGCGCCCTGGCGTGATACACCTCCACGCTCACGGAGACAATCGCCGTTGCCTGTCCCGGAAATACCCCGGCACCGACCATACCGGCCAGCACGTCAGAGAGCATATGCAGCGGTGCCAGCACCACTGGGTGCCCAGCCTGATGCAAAGGCTCGACGACCGCATTAAGCTCTGCCTGGCAGCGAGCCAGTTGGGCTGCGACCTGAGGGCTCTGACCATAGGTTGCGGCCAGCTCCAGTAAACGGCGGCGCTGACTGGTGCGGGCAAAATTCCCTTGGTAGTCGGCCCCGAGCAGGGATTGCTTATTCGCCTCGGCCACAAAGGCACGCCGACGATCGCCCCGGTCATTTAATCGCAGCCAGCGGCTCAGCGCCGCCAGCCCAAGGAACCAACGGTAGTTGCCGTGGCGCAGCAGCCAACAAACCGTCTTGCCGTATGCTCTGCGCAAGGGCAACGAACCGCGTGCCAGGGTTGTGAGCGCCTCTCTCCACGCCAGATACACCCACACGGCAAATAAGCGCATTATTGCTCCAGCGGTTTGTCGTGCTGTAACAGTGACAGCAGATGATCGGCAAACTCAGGGAAATCGCGATCCTGCACGGCCATCCACTTTTTGTTGACGATAAACGTTGGGGTCGCCTTGATTTTGTAATGCCCGGATACTTTGGTCATATAGTCCAGTAGCTCTGCCACCTGCGGTGTCTGGCTGGCCTTGTTATAGGCAGCAAGATCGATACCGTTTTTCGTTAACCATTTATCGCGATTGACTGGATTACTCAGATCGATTTTACCTTTGATAATGGCGTCATAAGCGCTCTCACGGTGCTGTGGTTCAATGCCCATCACCGTCAGGGTGGCAAACAACGGGGCAAAGCTCGCCAGACCATCATTGTTCAGGTTGGCGATATGCACACGGACCAGTTGAGTCCCGGCTGGCATCCGCGCTTCCATCTTGGCTACATTCTCTTCGTTCAAGGCGCAATAGTGGCAGCCGTAAGAGAAGATCTCGACAATCGTATTATCCGTGTTTATCGGGCTGGTTTTAACGTCGCTCTCGCTGACCATAGTCAGAGCCTGTTGTTCAGGACCGGCATTCTGATTCAGCACAAAATAGTGAAAATAAGCCGTGGTGATCAGCGAAGATATAATAATAACCAAAAGGGTATAGGCGAAAAGATAAAAGGGCTTCTTGAACATGAGCGCTACGTCCTAAATTACATATACCCAAAATCTTTCAAGGTTGCGTGTGAATAATCACAAACCTTTATGTATAAGGGTAAATCGATTAGCACTTAATAACGGAGGGATATTGATTGTTTTAGTCAGGCAGGCTGCAATAATCCTTGCAGCAGTCACATCCCTGTCCATTAAAAATGCACGAGAATCAAACAGGCTGATGCGATAAACCCTACCGCACCAGCACTGGCATTAGTTCCTGTCAGACAGGAAACCAACGTTTACATTATGGCTGCGCAGGGCAGCTGCTCAGCGCAACTGGCTTGCTGTCAACGCTAACAACTTTGCCATCTTTGTCTACACAAGTGGTAACAGCATTACAAGTGGTTGGAGTCAGGTTTACATACTCAACGCTACAGGTTTTGCAAGTGCCGCCAACGATTGTGCTAGCTTCAGAAACGTTTAATTTTTTCACAACATCATCCTTATATAAAAGTGAAATAAATAGCCCTAGTTATGTCTATCATCAACGATAGAACAAATCTACGCTCAATATAAAGGCACGATAACCCATGCCTTTATTAAAGCGCAGAATATATGATATTTATTAACTTCTTTGTTACGGCGAGGGCAAAGATACCGTGATCTCTAAAACAGATCAATGGTATTTTTATTGATAAATATTATATAAGAATTATATTACGGAATTATTGATGGAGGATTATTCTTATGAAAACAAGGGTGATTACCCATAAAATCAGAACCAACCCCTAGAGTTATCGCATTAGTTAAAAAAAGCCAAATACAGGATCATTCTTATTAGATAAGAATAATCACATTCCATGGGTGGAAAATTTTAGAGAAAAAATGGACGTACCCCAACTCAGTCAACGGCCCTAGCCGATGGGGTATAATCAAAAAGGCATCATCTCCTCACGGTTGTGAAGCACTACGCATTGTTTTTCAACGCCGCGTAACACGGACGTATTGCGGTGGAACAGCCACGCATAATCCACATTCCGCCCTCGCCACCCGCTGTTGGTCATTTTAACGTTGCCTCCTGATGACACGGAGGAAACAACAGATGGAAACACAACGCGGTTTTACCCTGATCGAATTAATGGTGGTGATTGCCATCGTCGCCATCCTCAGCGCCATTGGCATTCCTACCTATCAGCGCTATATCCAGAAGGCCGCCATGACCGATATGTTGCAAGCCATGGTGCCGTACAAAATGGCGGTTGAATTGTGCGCATTGGAAGGCGGTGGCCCGTCAGGCTGCGATGCGGGCAGCAAAGGGATCCCTGCTGGGGCGACAACACGTTACGTCAGCAATATCAAGGTCACCGGGGGAACCATCAACCTGGTCGGCACACAGAGCCTGCAAGGCCTGACGGTGACGCTGGCTCCCACAATGGACTCCACCGGCCCCATGCGCTGGACACGCCAATGCAGCAGTAGTTACACCAGCCTGCAGGAAACCTGCCAGGAAGTTTTCCGTTTTGATGATGCAGCGCAGTAAAGGAGGGGCGGTATGGAAATCAGTGATGAAATCCACGCGCTGTGCCAACGCTATCAGGCACTGGCAATCAGCGAAGACGAGCAGCGGCTGACTATCGCTCTACATGGTGAAATCCCTGCGGCACTGGTGAACGCTCTGCGTTTCGCCACCGGCAAAAGCGTGGGGATTGAGCAATGGCCCGTTGCCCGGTTGGAACAGGCACAGAACCAGCGGCAATCCCTCGTTCTGGTTCCACCGCCGGAAAATACCGAGGAGCGGCCCCCTTCGCTTAACGACGACAGCGACACGCCGGTGGTGCAATTTATTAACCAAACGCTGCGTAGCGCCATTCAACGGCGTGCCTCTGACGTGCATTTTGAACCTTATCAGCAACGATTCCGCGTCAGACTCAGGATTGACGGAGTGCTGCAGGCAATTGCCTCTCCCCCCTTTTCGCTGGCGGCCAGGATCACTGCCAGGTTGAAGATCATGGGGCAACTGGATATCGCCGAGCGCCGCCTGCCACAGGACGGCCAACTCAGCGTGCAGCTGGATAATGCCAGTTTCTCAATGCGGATATCCACCTTACCCACGCTGCATGGGGAAAAGGTGGTACTGAGGATCCTGCAAACCGATCGCCAGGAATTGCCGCTCGAGCAGCTTGGTATGAGCCTGGAAGCACTTGGGTGGTATGCCAATGCCCTCTGCAATCCGCAAGGCATGATCCTGGTGACCGGTCCGACCGGCAGCGGTAAAACCGTGACGCTGTACAGCGGGTTACGTCAGTTGAACGATGCACAGAGCAACCTGTGCAGCGTTGAAGATCCTATCGAGATCCCAGTGTTCGGTATTAACCAGACGCAGATCAACAGCAAAACCGATCTGGACTTCGCTCGCGTGTTACGGGCTCTGCTGCGCCAGGATCCAGATGTCATCATGATCGGCGAGATCCGCGATAAAGAAACGGCAGAAATTGCCGTCAAGGCGGCACAAACCGGGCATTTGGTGCTGTCGACCCTGCACACCAATTCCACCTGCGAAACGCTGACCCGCCTGACCCAAATGGGCATTCCCGGTTACCTGCTGGCGGCCTGCCTGAAACTGGTGATCGCCCAACGCCTGGTGCGGCGTTTGTGCCCTCATTGCCGCTATCCACAAGTTGAGATCCTGCACTTCCCGGCCACCATTTGGCCGGAACCTCTGATCCCGTGGCGTGCGGCCGGCTGTGAGCACTGCTTTGGCGGTTATTACGGCCGGATCGGCGTTTACGAACTGCTGAAGATCACGCCCGAAATCCAACATGCCCTGATGCAAAATGCCTCGGTGATCCAATTGGCCGATATCGCACAGCAGCAGGGTCAAACAACACTGCTGCAAGCGGGCCTGGAGTTGGTCGCCCAGGGGATAACCTCGCTGGAGGAACTGTACCGCGTGGTCGGGGTGACAGCACTGGGTGAGAGCACGCCATGAAAACTCGCCGTCTGTTTGTTTGGCAAGCCATCGACAGCCAAGGTGGAATTCGCCATGGCGAGTTGCTGGCAGAGGAGAAAAATCAGGTCTATCAGCATTTGCTGGAGCAAGGATTGCAGCCTTACCAACTGGGGGCGGGGAAACGGGTCTCTGCACGTCAATGGCGTGGCGAACCAATGATCCAATTCACCCGCCAGTTGGCTACCTTGTTGCAAGCAGGGTTACCGCTGGTCAACAGCCTACAGTTGCTGGCTCAGGAGCATCAGTCGGCAGCCTGGCGCTGTCTGTTGCTGGAAATCAGCAATAGCGTGGCGATGGGGCAGCCCTTTTCCGAAGTGATTGCAGAACAACATCGCATATTCCCCCTAATTTACCACCAACTGATCGCCATCGGCGAATTAACGGGCAATCTGGATCGCTGCTGCCTGCAGTTGGCACAACAACAGGAAGCCCAGCAAAGGCTACAGAAAAAAGTGCTGAAGGCGCTGCGCTACCCGTTGTTTATCTGCCTGGTGGCCATTTCAGTCACCATTTTGATGTTGGTGATGGTGCTGCCAGAGTTTGCCAAGATTTATCAATCATTCGACGCCCCGTTGCCCTGGTTTACTCAAGGGCTACTGGCACTGTCCGGCGCATTGATCGCTACCGGGCCTTATCTATTGCTCACAGTGGCTGGGCTGGCAGGATTTTATTGGCGCAGGTTGCATCCGTTAGCAAATTGGCAGCAACGTGAGCAAGCAATGCTGCTACGTATCCCGTTGATTGCCTCGTTGGTCAAGGGTAATTGCCTGAGCCAGGTGTTCCGTATTCTGGCCATGACACAGCAGGCCGGATTGACGCTGGTGGCAGGGCTAGGCGCGGCAAAGTTATCGGTGAATATTGTGTTTTATTGCCAGGCGCTGACGGCGATC
This sequence comes from Serratia sp. 14-2641, assembly GCF_001692375.1. Lineage (NCBI taxonomy): Bacteria > Pseudomonadati > Pseudomonadota > Gammaproteobacteria > Enterobacterales > Yersiniaceae > Serratia > Serratia sp. 14-2641. Next base: position 231,251 of record NZ_LXKR01000101.1, read on the forward strand.
GAACAGCAGCTCTCTCAAGGGTATCCCTTCCACAGCGCGCTAGCTCAACAGCCGCTGTTTCCTTCTTTGTGCCAGCAATTAGTGCGGGTAGGAGAAGAGTCCGGCACGTTGGATATTCTGTTGGACAAGCTGGCAGTCTGGCACGAACAACAGACCTATGAACTCGCCGATATGCTGGCGCAAACGCTGGAGCCGTTGCTGATGATAGTGGTTGGCGGAATTGTGGGGACGTTGGTGATCGCGATGTATTTGCCGATATTCCAGTTGGGAAACGTGCTGGGGTAATGCTCTCTATTTTCGCGCTGTGTGATACGGGCACATACTGTGCCCGTACAAGGTCAGGCAATTACTTGCTGCCGAAAACGCGGTTTTCCTGCTCCGCCACGCGGATAAAGGTGGTGCGTTTGGTCAGCTCTTTCAGACGTTCTGCACCCACATAAGTACAGGCAGAACGCAGGCCACCGAGGATATCGCGCACGGTAAACTCGACTTCACCACGCAGCGGCAGCTTGACGGTTTTACCTTCCGCAGCACGGTAGCCGGCTACACCGCCCACATGGCGTTTCATGGCAGACTCTGAGCTCATACCGTAGAACAGCATGAACTTCTCACCGTTTTCTTCCACCACGGTGCCTTCACATTCGTCGTGCCCGGCCAACATCCCGCCCAGCATGACAAAGTCTGCGCCGCCGCCGAAGGCTTTCGCCACATCACCCGGAACAGAACAACCGCCATCGCTGACAATCTGCCCACCCAGGCCGTGTGCGGCATCGGCACATTCGATGACCGCGGAAAGCTGCGGATAGCCCACGCCGGTTTTCACACGGGTGGTACAGACCGAACCAGGACCAATACCAACCTTGACGATGTCGGCACCGGACAGCACCAGCTCTTCCACCATTTCACCGGTAACCACGTTACCCGCGCAGATCACATGGCTAGGACAAGCTTCACGGGCTTTTTTCAGGAAGGCAACAAAGTGTTCGGAGTAGCCGTTGGCCACGTCGATGCAGATAAATTTCAGCGCCGGGGAAAGTGCCAGGATCTGCTTCATCTTGACGAAGTCGGCTTCAGAAGTGCCGGTAGACACCATCACATGACGCAATACAGATTCGGACGAGCGCTGAACAAACTCGGCCCATTGCTCAACGGTGTAGTGTTTATGAACGGCGGTAAGAACGTCGAAGGTTGCCAGGGCCTCGGCCATGCGGAAGGTGCCAACCGTATCCATATTGGCGGCAATAATCGGCACACCGGACCAGTTGTAACCTGAATGTTTGAAGGTAAACTGGCGCTCCAGTTCAACTTCCGAGCGGCTTTTCAGCGTGGAACGCTTTGGGCGGATCAACACATCTTTAAAGCCTAACTTCAAATCTTCTTCAATACGCATGACTTATGATTTCCTGGTTTTTGGCGACGGATCGCAAGGGGATTTCGAACCACTACCCTATGAATTTCAAGTTTTACCTTGAAAGGCGGCGGGTATTGTTATTGCCAGTTCCAGTGGTGTTATCATACGCACTAATAATCGCTCGGCAAGACTGCGATTTCGCCTTTATTTACGGTACAATCCCACAAATTTACCTGTGACATCCCAATGTGATTGCCGCCTCATTTTCTCGATCCTGCCGTTCAAATTATCCTTCTCAAAACGCCAACCGCAGGGCAAGTCAAACGCACCCGCTTGCACTTCTGCGCGATCGCTTTATGATTCGTTTATAATTTTTAGAGAATATCAGGATCCCCTTTGACCATGGCCTACCTAGTGGCATTAACCGGCGGTATCGGCAGCGGCAAGTCCACTGTTGCCAACGCCTTTGCACGTTTTGGCGTGGCCATTGTGGATGCGGATATCATTGCTCGCCAGGTTGTTGAGCCTGGAACCCCGGCATTGGACGCCATTGCGGCACATTTTGGTAATGAAATGTTGCTGGCGGATGGATCCCTCAACCGTGCGGCTTTGCGTCAGAGGATCTTCAGCGATCCCGACGAAAAGCGCTGGCTAAACCAGTTGCTGCACCCGCAGATCCAGCGGGAAACGCAGCGTCAGCTAGCCAACGCCCAGAGTTGTTACGTACTATGGGTAGTCCCCTTGCTGGTAGAAAACGGCCTGCAGGATCGTGCCGACCGCGTTTTAGTGGTGGATGTCGACAGCGAAACACAATTAGCCAGAACCATGGCCCGCGATGGCATCAGCCGTCAGCAGGCGCTGAATATTCTGTCTGCACAGGCCACGCGCGAACAACGTCTGGCCGTGGCGGATGACGTAATTGACAATAGCGGTAGCGCACAAGGAATTGAATCCCATGTCGCCGCATTGCATCAACACTATCTTGAGCTGGCAACCTCAGCGACCCGACAGGATCACACCGAATGAGTGACGCTTCCCCGACCGTTCTCTTTGAACACCCGTTAAATGAAAAAATGCGCACCTGGCTGCGGATCGAGTTTTTATTACAGCAACTGCATGGCCAAAGAGCGCTGAGCGAAACCGCTATCGCCCTGACCTTTTTCCGTACCGTTGCGGACCTGCTGGACGTATTGGAACGTGGCGAAGTACGCACCGAACTGCTCAAAGAGCTGGAACGCCAGCAGCAGAAATTACTGCAGTGGGCAGAATTGCCCGGTGTCGATATCTCAGTGGTCAATCAGCTACGCAGCCAGTTGAAGGGCTGTGCCTCTGCGCTGATGTCTGCCCCGCGTATGGGCCAGGCGCTGCGTGAAGACCGGCTGATTAGCCTGGTTCGCCAACGTCTGAGCATTCCTGGCGGCTGTTGCAGCTTTGATTTACCTACGCTGCATATGTGGATGCACGTAGCGCAGCATGAACGTGATGCCGACGTGGCAGACTGGTTGCAAACCCTCGAACCCTTGAATCAGGCGCTGACCATCGTGTTGGATCTGGTGCGCCAGGCCGGGCCGTTTCGCAATCAGATCAGCCTCAACGGCTTCTTCCAGGATAACGCCGAAGGGGCAGATCTGTTACGCTTGCGTATTAATCTGGCTTATCAGCTTTACCCGCAGATTTCCGGCCACAAGACGCGCTATGCCATCCGTTTCCTGCCGCTAGACAGCGAAAACGGCACAGTGCCAGAGCGTCTTACCTTTGAGCTGGCCTGTTGCTAGCATATGAAATTAACCTTTTATACCCTAAGAATTTCAAGTTGCAGCTAGGCACCAAGCTCACTGATCCCCAGGAGCTTACTTTTGTAAGTGACTGGGGTGAGTGAGTGCAGGTAACAACGCTGCAGCTTGAAAGGCGACGGGTATGAGGGAGAAAGGAATGAATATGACCGTAGTAAAATGCCCAACCTGTGGCAAAGGCGTGGTTTGGGGTGAAGTCAGCCCGTATCGCCCGTTCTGCTGCAAACGCTGCCAGTTGATCGATCTCGGTGAATGGGCCGATGAAGAGAAACGCATTCCCAGCAATAATGAGCTGAATGAAAGCGAAGATTGGAGTGAAGAGGATAAGGATCTTTAAAGTGGTGTTATTAGGCCTGGTAGCCCAGGCCTAAAATACACTACGCGGCACTGGCCTGCGCCACCAACAGTTTGATGATACTGACGTTGGCTTCGGGGAACTCTTCCTCGCGCAGGTCGGCCTGTTTCACCCAACGCATCGGCTGGCCTTCACGGCCATAGGGTTCACCCGCCCAATCTTCCACCAGATAGAAATTCAGCGTTACGATCCGGTCAGTAAAGCGGTGCTCCAGCACCTCCAGCAGCCGTGCCTGATTGGCGTGGATCCCGGTTTCTTCCAGCAATTCGCGGCCTAATGCCTGCTCTGGCGTTTCGCCCTGCTCAATCTTGCCACCAGGGAATTCCCAAAAACCAGCCATGTGCGAATCCGCAGCGCGGCGTGTGATGAAGATCTCCTGCTGTGGGTTACGGATAATCCCTACGGCGATGTTCAGGTGCTTCATCGCATCCTCCAGATGTTACCACTTAAAAAAAGGGCTCAGCATGCTGAGCCCTTACCATTAACCGTTCACTGCACTCGGCTTATTTTTGCAGGCGGCCGTGGCACTGCTTATATTTCTTACCGGAACCGCATGGGCAAGGATCGTTACGCCCTACTTTACGTTCGGCGACTGCCGGAGCGTTCGGATCGGTGACCGCCAGGGCGTTTTCTTCCTGGTGGCTCAGCTGTTGCTGGCGTGCCAGACGCTCGGCTTCTTCACGACGTTGCAGCTCCAGGGCTTCAACCTCTTCCGGCATGCGTACCTGAACCTTGCTCAACACGCTGATCACTTCATATTTCAGCGATTCCAGCATGGTGGCAAACATGTTGAAGGACTCACGCTTGTATTCCTGCTTCGGATCTTTTTGCGCATAGCCACGCAGGTGGATACCCTGACGCAGGTAATCCATCGCCGCCAGGTGCTCTTTCCACAGGGAATCCAGCGTCTGCAGCATCACGCCTTTTTCGAAGTTGCGCATCATTTCGGCGCCAACAACCTCTTCTTTGCGCAAGTAATCTTCCTTCGCCTTCGCCATGATACGTTCACGCAGCGTTTCTTCGTGCAGCTCAGGCTCTTTATCCAGCCACTCGGCGATCGGCATATCCAGATCGAAGTCGTTTTTCAGGCGTTCTTCCAGCCCTTTCACGTCCCACATTTCTTCCAGCGACTGCGGCGGAATGTAGCTGTCGATGGTGGTTTTGAACACGTCTTCACGGATGCTGTTGATGGTTTCGCTCACGTCAGACACATCGAGCAATTCGTTACGCTGGCTATAGATCGCACGGCGCTGGTCGTTGGCCACATCATCGTATTCCAGCAGTTGCTTACGAATATCGAAGTTACGGCTTTCAACCTTGCGTTGCGCATTAGCAATGGCTTTGGTGACCCACGGGTGCTCGATAGCTTCGCCATCCTTCATACCCAGTTTACGCATCATGCCAGAAACACGATCCGAGGCGAAAATACGCATCAGCGCATCTTCCATTGACAGGTAGAAGCGGGAAGAACCGGCATCACCCTGACGGCCGGAACGGCCACGCAGCTGGTTGTCGATACGGCGTGATTCGTGACGTTCGGTACCGATAATGTGCAAGCCACCGGCGGCCAGTACGGCGTCGTGACGAATTTTCCAGGCTGCTTTAATTTCGGCAATCTGCTCTTCAGTCGGATCTTCCAGATGGGAGATTTCACTCTGCCAACTGCCGCCCAATACGATATCGGTACCACGACCGGCCATGTTGGTGGCGATGGTTACTGCGGCAGTCTGACCCGCATTGGCCACAATATCCGCTTCCATGGCGTGGAATTTGGCGTTCAGAACCTTGTGTTCGATCCCTGCCTTGGTCAGCTCACGGGAAACCACTTCCGATTTCTCAATCGAGATGGTCCCCACCAGCACCGGCTGGCCGTTGGCGGTACGCTCACGGATATCTTCGATGATCGCCGCGATCTTCTCTTTTTCGGTCATGTAGACCAGATCCGGCATATCTTTACGGATCATTGGGCGGTTGGTCGGCACCACGATGGTATCGAGCTTGTAGATGGAGCTGAATTCGAAAGCTTCGGTGTCCGCCGTACCGGTCATACCGGCCAGCTTCTCATAGAGACGGAAGTAGTTTTGGAAGGTGATCGAAGCCAGCGTCTGGTTTTCGTTCTGGATCTCTACGCCTTCTTTAGCTTCTACCGCCTGGTGCAGACCATCGGACCAGCGGCGGCCCTGCATGGTACGGCCGGTGTGTTCGTCAACGATAATGACTTCACCGTCTTTAACGATATAGTCAACGTCGCGGGTGAACAGCACGTGGGCACGCAGCGCGGCGGTGACGTGATGCATCAGCATGATGTTGGTTGGTGAATACAGCGATTCGCCTTCATCCATGATGCCCGCTTCCATCAGCATCTCTTCGATCATGATCAGGCCGCGTTCGGTCAGGTGAACCTGGCGCGCTTTTTCATCGACTGAGAAGTGCCCTTCCCCCTGGAAGGTGTCGGAGTCTTCTTTTTCCTGGCGGATCAGCTGTGGGATCAGCTTGTTAACACGCTTATACATCTCTGAGCTGTCTTCGGCCGGGCCGGAGATGATCAGCGGCGTACGCGCTTCGTCGATCAGGATGGAGTCAACCTCATCCACCAGCGCATAGTGCAGCTTACGCTGTACGCGCTCTTCCGGGCTGAACGCCATGTTGTCACGCAGGTAGTCAAAGCCGTATTCGTTGTTGGTACCGTAAGTAATATCAGCGGCATAGGCTTCACGCTTGGCCGGAGCAGGCATGCCAGGCAGGTTGATACCCACGCTCAACCCCAGGAACTCGAACAGCGGACGGTTGTTTTCGGCGTCACGCTGGGCCAGGTAGTCGTTGACGGTAACCACGTGCACGCCACGGCCGCTCAGGGCGTTCAGATAGGCAGGCAGGGTTGCGGTCAGGGTTTTACCTTCACCGGTACGCATCTCGGCGATACAGCGGTCGTTGAGCACCATCCCGCCCAGCAGCTGTACGTCGAAGTGACGCATGCCGAAGACTCGCTTACTGGCCTCACGCACTACGGCGAAGGCTTCCGGGATCAGGCTTTCCAGCACTTCGCCCTTTTTCAGACGCGCGCGGAATTCATCGGTCTTGGCCTGCAGTTCGCTATCAGACAGTTTTTCCATGTCTGGTTCCATACGGTTGATCATCTCAACCGCTTTGCGCATGCGGCGCAGGGTACGATCGTTGCTGCTACCAAAAACTTTGGTCAATAGTTTGATTAACATGATTCTTTATATCTCTTACGCGACGACACCATAGTGGCCGTCAACAAGCTGTTGTGTTGTTTGTTTTTTACTGCCCTGAGGGCAAAGATTAGCCGAGGGCTGCAGGTCCGGCGCGAATACCTTGCACCTGAGCGAGCCACAGGCCGGCCTGATGCTGCGCCAAAGAAGGAACGATGGGGTGATGGGTATCACGAATGATAGTCGGTGGTTTTGGCTCGTGCGTCAGTAGCGCATTGAGCGTGGAGAGCAGAGCAAGCTGAGCCACCTGTAATGGAGGTTCAACCGCAACGGTCTCCGCTTCTTGCACCCGGGCATAGACGGCCTGAGGCGCCAAAGCAAAAGAGAGGTGACGGATGACGGTTCGAAGCGCATGCTGGTGCCAGTAATCAACGTTAAACGTTGGGCGACGATGCACTTCTTGCAGTAACGCCAGGCTGTTGAAGGCGTGACTGGCGGAATTTTGTCGGTTAAGACTGGACGAGGTGCTCGGTAATGCGCTTTGATCGACGGTGCCGGACAGATTTTGCGGTACGCCAAGCGTAGCCGCTACCATCCCCAACAGGAGATGAGGCCAGAAATAACGTCTGCCAAATTGTCGCCAACGATTTAGAATACCGATCACGTGTTTATTATCCGCCGGAGCCCATTATGCGCGATAGCCGTCCACAATTATTAGATATCCTGTTTGACGACGCGTCTGCAACAGAGAAAGGACCGCTGCATAACGTTCAGCAACGCGCTACCGCGCTACTGAAACTCAATCGTGCCGTGAAGGGGTTATTGCCCGCTCAGTTGCACCCTTGGTGCCGTGTCGCCAACTTCAGACAGGGTATTTTAGTGCTGGAAACCGCCAATGCCAGTTGGATGATGCGCTTACGCTATGAACAACCCAGCCTGCTCTCCGCACTACGAGCGCAAATTCTACCATCTTTGTCGTCAATCGACATCAGGATTAATCCTTCGTTGATGGCAAAAGGCAGCAGCCAGGTACAAAACCACGGCAAAAGCACGGAAAATGGCCAGCAAGCAGAGGTACCTATGCGTCATTTGAGCCTGGAAAGTGCGGATGCATTACGGGGATTGGCGGCGCAGAGCCCAGAAAAATTGCGCAAGATATTAGAACGACTGGCCTCGTTGGCAGGAGAGAGAGCCAACGCGACCGGTCGTGATAAGTAATTGACGTCTTGGCAGTTTAGGCCAGTACGGTTGATGGAGCCTTGAATGCCAACGGCATTTCGGCTTCATCCTGGAATGTCACGAATTCCCAAGCTTCCTGTTTCGCCAGCACGGCTTGCAGCAACTTGTTGTTCAGCGCATGGCCTGATTTGTACGCGGTGAACGCGCCAATGATGTTATGGCCGCACATGAACAGATCGCCGATGGCATCCAGCATTTTGTGGCGTACGAATTCGTCTTCGAAGCGCAGGCCGTCTTCGTTGAGGACACGATAGTCATCCACCACAATCGCGCAATCGAAACTGCCGCCCAGGGCCAGGCCACGGGACTGCAGATACTCGATATCACGCATGAAACCGAAGGTACGCGCACGGCTGATTTGGCGTACGAACGAATCGGCTGAGAAATCCAGACGATAGCGTTGGGTACTGGCATCAATCGCCGGGTGGTTGAAGTCGATGGTGAAGTCCAGGCGGAACCCGTTATGCGGGGACAGCTCTGCCCACTTGTCGCCATCTTCAACGCGTACAGTGTCTTTCAGACGCAGGAATTTCTTCGCCGAGTTCAGCTCTTCAATGCCGGCATCCAGCAACAGATAGACAAACGGGCTGGCACTACCGTCCATGATCGGGATTTCGGCAGCGTCAACTTCAATAATGATGTTGTCGATACCCAAGCCCGCCAACGCAGCATTAAGATGCTCAACGGTGGAAATACGCACGTCTGACTCATTCACCAGGCAAGTACAGAGCATGGTATCACGCACGGATTTTGCATCAGCCGGGAAATCAACCGGTGGATTCAAGTCAGTGCGACGATAGATGACCCCGGTATTAGCCGACGCTGGGCGCATTGTCAGCGTGACTTTCTTGCCGGTATGTAAACCGACACCAGTCGCCTGAACAATACGTTTTAATGTCCTTTGTTTGATCATCGTTTTATCTCGCAATGTTATCAATCCAACCAGCCCAGCATACAGCAAGGCCGGTGGGACAGTTTAGCACAAAGAGCGGAGATTCCAAATTATCAGCTTATTCCTAATCTGCCTGCTTACGCAGGAAGGCCGGGATATCCAGATAATCAGGCTCTTTGTTTGGTTGCGCGCTCTGATCGTTCACCACCTTGGCAGCAGGTTTCACTTCCTGCTGCAGCGGTGACATACCATGCTGCTGGTAACGGTGATCCATCACTGGCTGGCTGGCCTGTTTATTGGTTACCAGGGTGATTTCAGGACGTTTGTCCATACCGATACCGGTCGCAACTACGGTCACGCGCAGTTCGTCGTTCATTTCCGGATCCAGCGAGGTACCGATTACCACGGTCGCATTGTCGGAAGCGAAAGCACGAATGGTGTTACCCACGGTTTCGAACTCATCCAGACGCAGGTCGAAGCCAGCGGTGATGTTGACCAGCACGCCACGGGCGCCGGACAGGTCGATATCTTCCAGCAGTGGGCTGGAGATCGCCATTTCCGCCGCTTCTTCGGCACGGTCTTCGCCACAGGCAACGCCAGAACCCATCATCGCGTAGCCCATTTCGGACATCACGGTGCGAACGTCAGCAAAGTCGACGTTCATCAGGCCTGGACGGGTGATCAGTTCGGCAATACCCTGCACCGCGCCTTTCAGCACGTCGTTAGCCGCGCCGAATGCGTCCAGCAGAGAAATGCCGCGGCCCAGAACTTTCAGCAACTTGTCGTTCGGGATGGTGATCAGCGAGTCCACGTGCTTGGACAGCTCGGCGATACCCTGCTCCGCGAATGCCATGCGCTTCTTGCCTTCAAAGTTGAAAGGCTTGGTCACTACGGCCACGGTCAGAATACCCAGATCTTTTGCGACTTCTGCCACCACTGGCGCAGCACCGGTACCGGTACCGCCACCCATGCCGGCCGCGATGAAGACCATGTCTGCACCTTCCAGAGCGGCGCGCAGGGCTTCACGGTCTTCTTCCGCTGAATTACGACCCACTTCCGGGTTCGCGCCTGCACCCAGACCTTTGGTAATACCGCTACCAATCTGGATGGTTTGGCCAACTGCCGTTTTACGCAGCGCCTGAGCGTCTGTATTAACGGCGAAGAATTCAACACCTTCGATGCGCTCGCGCACCATGTGTTCAACGGCATTGCCACCGCCACCGCCGACGCCGATGACTTTAATCACCGCGTCATTGGTTAGTTCCATTGGTTCAAACATAGTTTCTCTCCGTTTTGTGCCTGTCGCTGCGAGATCATAAAAAGATTACTCAGCATGATCTCTTTGTCTAAACATTAAAACTCTTTTCTCAGCCAGCTATTGATGCGTTTAAACCAATTGCCCACCGAGGCGCGTTTTTCTACTTCTGCCTCACCGCTCAGGTGAGACTCTTTTCCATAGTGCAGTAGCCCGACCGCTGTAGAATAGTAAGGCTCTTGCGCGTAATCCGTCAGACCCGTGATGTTCAAGGGTTGGCCGATGCGTACCTGGGTATGGAATACCCGTTGCGCACAGGCTGCCAGGCCATCAATCTGGGCGGCACCGCCGGTCAGCACAATACCCGCTGCCAGATGATGCTTCACCCCTTGCTGACGCAGTTGCTCCTGCAATTGCAATATTTCATCGTTAACCAGATTCAACAGTTCGGTGTAGCGCGGCTCAATCACTTCAGCCAATGTCTGTCTTTGCAGACTCCGAGGAGGCCTTCCCCCCACGCTAGGAACCTCAACACTTTCATCCTTGCTAACAATCGACCCAAGTGCACAACCGTGTCGAACTTTAATCGCTTCCGCGTCGGTCGGCGGCGTGCCGAAGGCGTAGGCGATATCGCTGGTGACCACGTTCCCGGCGTAAGGGATCACTTTGGTGTGGCGCAGAGCACCGCCGGTATACACCGCCATATCCATGGTGCCCCCGCCGATATCTACCACACAGACGCCGAGCTCGCGCTCATCTTCGGTCAGCACCGCATAACTGGCGGCCAGACCGGCGAAAATCAGTTGGTCCACTTTCAGACCACAACGTTCCACTGCTTTGACAATGTTCTTGGCCATGTCGTTATGGCAGGTGATCAGGTGCACCTTGGCCTGCATACGCACGCCGGATAACCCAACCGGGTTTTTGATGCCTTCCTGATAGTCGATGGCGTATTCCTGAGGGATAACGTGCAGGATGCGGTGTTCGTCGCGCACACGCACCGACTTGGCGGTATGTACCACGTTCTCCACGTCTTCCTGTGTCACTTCCTCTTCGGAGATCGGCACCATCCCGATCTCGTTCTGACAGCTGATATGCTTACCCGACAAGGCCAGGTAAACCGAGGAAATCTGACAATCCGCCATCAGTTCGGCCTGATCGATAGCGCGCTGTACGCACTTGACTACCGATTCCAGATCGTTAACGCCACCCTTATCCATACCGCGAGACGGGCAACTGCCCACCCCGATAATGTTGACCATGCCATCGGGCAAAACTTCCCCCACCAATGCGGAGACTTTTGCGGTACCGATCTCCAGTCCAACTACCAGTTTTCTGTCCGTCGACTTGATCATTGTTGTTTTGCCTGTGCCTGATTCTGTTGCTGATTACTGTTTGGCCGATCGCCTACGGCTGCCTGCGGGTCGATAAACGCCGGAGCCCAGCCGACTGAGGCACCGGAGTCATAGCGTAAATCGACATAGCTGACGCGCTTGTTTTCCGCCTGCGCCTGCTGCAACAGCACCGGATAAAGCCCGATGAAGCGTTGCAAGCGACCCATGCGATCGTCACGTCCCAGTTCCAGCCGAACATCGTTATCCAAAGCCAACTGCCACGAATGGCGGGCCGTCATGGACGCCATCTTAAGCTGATACTTGCTGGCTGCCAGCACGCCGTTCATCGCGCGGTAACCTTCCAGAACATCCTGTTCGCTGCCTTCCGGACCATAGAGCAACGGTAATTTCTGATTGCCCAAACGCTGCGCCGGAATGCTGAACGACTTGCCCTCGGCATCAACCATGTGCAAATCATTCCAATGCGCCACCGGGACATACTCCACCAGGTGGATTTTCAGCTCATCCGGCCACTGTTTACGTACGCTGGCCTGCTTGACCCACGGCAGACGCTCGATCTGCTGCTGGATGATGTCCACATCCTGCGTCATAAAGGTGCCCGGTGCTCCCAAAGCCAAGATCGCCTGGCGAACATCGTCGTTAGTGGTGAAATGGCGTTCACCGGTCAATACCAGCCTTGAGAGCGGCAGACGGCTGGCATCTTGCATCCAACCCACCACTACCCAGCCGCACCACAGGATGGTGCCTAACACCATCAGCAGGAAAATCATCCCTGCCAGTTGGGTGCCATTGCTGCGGCGTGGGCCGTTATCCGCCTCGCGCTCGCGTGCATTCAGAGCCGCTTGCGACATCTCAGTCAGCCAATGCCAGAATTCCCGCAACCAACTGCGAGAAAGTTAATCCGGACTGCCGGGCCGCCATCGGGACCAGGCTGTGGCTGGTCATGCCTGGTGAAGTGTTCGCTTCCAGTAGGTAGAAGCTGCCATCACTGTCTTGCATGACATCAACACGTCCCCAGCCGCTGCAATCCAGCCCACGGTAAGCCCGCAGTGCCAGCGCAGCCATAGCGGCTTCCTGCTGTGTATCCAGGCCGCTCGGGCAAAAATACTGCGTATCGTCGGAAATATATTTGGCCTGGTAATCGTAAAACACGCCAGCGGGCTGAATACGGATGGAAGGCAGCACCTTATCGCCCAGGATCGCCACGGTGTATTCCGGACCGCTGAGCCATTTCTCTACCAGTACATCCTCATCATGACGGAAAGCTTCTTCCAACGCCCCTTCCAGGGCTGCGCGTTCGGTCACTTTGCTCATGCCAACGCTGGAACCTTCGCGGCTTGGCTTCACAATCAGCGGCAATCCCAGAGCGTCAATGGCAGCCAGTTGGCTTTGCCGATCGTCGCCCAGATACTGGCGGCGGCTCAGCGCCACGTAAGGTGCCACCGGCAGCCCCATCGACTGCCACACCATTTTGCTGCGCCATTTATCCATGGTCAGCGCCGAGGCCATCACGCCGCTGCCGGTATAAGGCAACTGCAAAAACTCCAGCAGACCTTGCAATGTACCATCTTCACCGCCCCGCCCGTGTAGCGCGATGAACACTTTGGTGAACCCCTGCGCTTTCAGCTCGGTGACAGGGAAGTCACGGGTGTCGATGCCATGTGCATCAATGCCCGCCTCTCGCAACCCGGCCAGCACGGCCGCGCCAGATTGCAGTGAAACTTCACGTTCTGCGGAGGTACCACCCAGCAATACGGCGACTTTATCAGCCATGATGATCCTCCTCTTTGATCTGCGGTTGCAGTTTTAGTTCAGCCAGCCGGCGCGCGATTTTACCGACATTGCCAGCCCCTTGAACCAGCACCAGGTCGTCCCCCTGCAACAACTGCGCCAACAGCGTTGGCACGGTATCCGCATCGGACACCAGGATCGGATCCAATTTGCCGCGATTGCGAATGGTACGGCACAGGCTACGGCTATCAGCACCAGGGATCGGAGCTTCACCCGCCGGATAGACATCCAGCATCAGCAACACGTCAACCTGCGACAACACATTGGCGAAATCGTCATACAGATCGCGAGTACGGGTATAGCGGTGCGGCTGGAAGATCATCACCACCCGCTTGGTTGGCCAACCGGCACGCGCGGCCTTGATGGTCGCATCCACTTCCGTTGGGTGGTGGCCATAATCGTCCACCAACATGGCACTACCCTGTTTTTCGTTCACCGCCGCCAATGGGAACTCGCCCAGGAAATCGAAGCGACGCCCCGTCCCCTGGAAACCGGCCAGCGCACGCAGAATGGCTTCGTCGGCAATGCCTTCTTCCGTCGCCACGGCAACCGCCGCCGCCGCGTTCAAGGCGTTATGGCGGCCCGGTGCATTCAGGGTCACCGTCATCAACGGCTTATCCTGACGGCTCAGGGTAAAGTGCCCCTGCGGCCCGATCTGGCTGTAGCTCTCGATACGCACATCCGCATCCTCGCTAAAGCCGTAGGTGGTGATATGGCGACCCACGCGCGGCAACAACTCACGCACGACCGGATCGTCAATGCACATTACCGCACGGCCATAGAACGGCAGGTTATGCAGGAAGGTGATAAACGTCTGCTTCAAATTCTCGAAGTCGCCATGGTAGGTATCCATATGGTCGGCTTCGATGTTGGTGACAATCGCCACCATCGGTTGCAAATGCAGGAACGACGCGTCGCTCTCATCCGCTTCCGCAATCAGGTAACGGCTAGAACCCAAACGTGCGTGGGTACCCGCCGCTTTCACCAGCCCACCGTTAACAAACGTTGGGTCAAGACCGGCTTCGGCGTAAATGCTGGACACCATCGCCGTGGTGGTAGTTTTGCCGTGCGTACCGGCGATGGCAATGCCATGGCGATAGCGCATCAGCTCGGCCAGCATTTCTGCCCGCTGGATCACCGGAATGCGCGCCTCGCGGGCTGCGACGATCTCCGGGTTGTCTGCCGGGATAGCGGTCGAAACCACTACCACGCTGGCATCCAGCACGTTTTCCGGGCGGTGATGGAAGTAAATCGTTGCCCCAAGCTCGCTCAACTGCTGGGTGACCGGGTTCGGCGCCAGGTCGGAACCGCTGATCTGATAACCCTCGTTGGCCAACACCTCGGCGATACCACCCATGCCGGCACCACCGATGCCAACAAAGTGAATGTGCCGGACGCGTCGCATCTCGGGCACGAAAGTACGTAGTTTCGCCAATTGTTGTGTATTCATCACTTCTCTATCTATCAGGTTCGATTTAGCTCAACAGGGGTAACCCCTACGGCCTTACAGGGCTGCACGAATAATTTCTGCCGCCACGCGTTCTGTTGCATCCGGGATCGCTACCGCGCGGGCCTTTTCGGCCATCTTCAACAGCGTTGGGCGATCCCAGCTTGCCAGCAGTTCCGCCACGACATCGGCGGTAAACTGCGGCTGTTCGATAATTTTGGCCGCACCGGCCTCTTCCAGAGGACGCGCGTTCCAGTATTGCTGACGATCTTTGTGCTGGAACGGCACAAAAATGGCCGGTAATCCCGCCGCCGCCACTTCGCTGACGGTCAGCGCGCCAGAACGGCACACCACCACATCCGCCCAGGCGTAAGCCTCTGCCATGTCATCAATAAACTCGGTCACCTTGTGCCCGGTCTGCCCTACCCTCTCGTAGTCTTGCAGTACCGTTGGCAATGCGCCCTTACCAACCTGATGCCAGAGGACTATTCTATCGCCCAGCAGCGCGGCGACTTCAGGAACTGTCTGATTCAGCACGCGCGCACCTTGGCTACCGCCGATAATCAGCACGCGGATTGGCCCTTCACGCCCGTTCAGTCGCTCGGCGGGCAGTGGCAGCGCCAACACATCGGTACGCACCGGGTTACCCACGACGTCCGCATTCGGAAACGCACCTGGGAACGCCTGTAACACTTTCTTGGCGATCCTTGAGAGCCAGCGGTTGGTCAGGCCCGCAATGCCGTTCTGCTCATGCAGCACCACCGGGATACCACACTGCCAGGCAGCCAAACCGCCAGGGCCAGAAACGTAACCGCCCATCCCCAGCACCACGTCCGGCTGATAGCTGCGCATAATCGCTTTCGCCTGACGCACCGCCTGCCAGATACGCAGCGGGGCGGTCAACTGCGCCTTCAGCCCTTTGCCACGCAACCCGGAGATGCGGATAAAATCAATCTCGATCCCGTGCTTTGGCACCAGATCGGCTTCCATACGGTCTGCGGTACCGAGCCAGCGAACCTGCCAGCCCTGCGCCATCAGATGATGTGCGACCGCCAGCCCCGGAAACACGTGTCCACCGGTACCGCCTGCCATCACCATTAAACGCTTAGCTTTACCGCTCATCCGCTACCTCTTCACAAACGCCTGCGCTTTGGTCAGGCGCGTTTCATAATCAATTCGCAGCAATAGCACGATCGCCGTCGACATAATGATCAGGCTCGAGCCACCATAGCTTATCAGTGGCAAGGTCAAGCCTTTGGTTGGCAACATCCCCGCTGCCGCTCCGACGTTCACCAACGCCTGGAAACTGAACCAGACACCGATCGAACACGCCAGAAAACCGGAAAATCGCTGGTCTATCTCCAACGCCCTGCGGCCGATAGACATGGCGCGAAAAGCGACGAAGAATACCATTAACAGGGCCAAAACCACACCGATATAGCCCAGTTCTTCGCCCAAAATGGAGAAGATAAAGTCAGTGTGTGCCTCGGGTAAATACTCGAGTTTCTGTACCGAGTTGCCCAGCCCTTGCCCCCAGAACTCGCCACGGCCAAACGCCATCAGCGACTGGGTTAGCTGGTAACCACTGCCAAAAGGGTCGGCCCATGGGTTCCAGAACGAAGTCACACGGCGCATACGATAAGGTTCCGCGATAATCAGCAGCCCCACGGCAAACACGCCCGAACCGATGATCGCCAGAAACTGCCACATCTTTGCCCCGGCCAGGAACAACATCGCCAGCGTGGTGATAAACAGCACCACCACCGTCCCCAAATCCGGCTGGGCCAGCAGCAGCACCGCCAGCACCACCATCACGCCCATTGGCTTACAGAAGCCCCAGAAGTTGCTGCGGACTTCCTCCACCTTGCGCACCAGATAGCTCGCCAGGTAGCAAAACAGCGACAGCTTGGATAACTCAGCGGGCTGAATACGCAACGGGCCCAGTGAGATCCAGCGTGAAGCCCCGTTTACCGAGCTGCCAACCACCAACACCACCAGCAACAAGACTATCGATAACAGCAGCATGACGTTGCTATAGCGCTGCCAAACGGCCATCGGGATACGCAGTGTCACCAGCGACAGGCCGAACGCCAGGCCAAGGTAAAGTGCATCACGCTTGGCAAACAGGAACGGATCCTCAGCCAGGCGCTGGCCGATAGGCATTGAGGCCGACGTCACCATCACAAAACCAACAATCGCCAGACCAAAGGTCAGCCACAGCAAGGTACGGTCATACAGCACCATGCTGCTCGTATCGCTTTCACGCGATCCCATCACCCAGTCTTTCAGCTTGTTGGTCAGGCCGAACGTCGGCACCCGTAGTCTCATCCGCCCAGCTCCTGTGCCAGACGGGCAAACTCGTTGCCACGCACTTCAAAATTACGGAACTGATCCAGGCTGGCGCAGGCCGGTGACAACAGCACCATATCGCCTGATGTCACCTGGCGGGCAATGGCCTGCATCGCCTGCTCCATCGTTTCTGTCTGGGTCGCGACTTCCGGACGCAGCTGTGCCAGCTGTGCGCCATCGCGGCCAAAGCAGTACAAACGCACGTTGTCACCTTGCAGATAGCGCGCCAGCGGCGAGAAGTCCGCAGACTTGCCATCACCGCCCAACAGCAGATGCAGCGTACCCTTAACCTGCAGGCCGTTCAGCGCTGCCTCGGTGCTGCCGACGTTGGTGGCTTTGGAATCATTAATCCAGCGCACGCCGTTGTGTTCCCACACCAGTTGGAAGCGGTGCTCCAGGCCGGTAAAGGTCGTCAGCGCTTTCAGGCTGGACGCACGCGGCAACTTGACGGCATCGGCCAGGGCCAGAGCAGCCAACGCATTGGTAAAGTTATGGCGACCGGTGAGTTTCATCTCGTTGGTATTGAGGACTTTCTCACCATTCACCCGCAGCCAGATTTCACCCTGCTGGCGGTTGAGATGGTAGTCCCCCACGTCGGCACCAAAGCTGACACAGCGCTCATCGGCACCGCGCACCGGCATGGTCAGCGCGTCGTCCGCATTCACTACGCAGACTTCGGCATTTTCATAGACGCGCAATTTGGCGGCACGGTATTGCTGCAGGCCAAATGGATAACGATCCATATGATCTTCGGTCACGTTCAAAATGGTGGCCGCTGCGGCATGCAGGCTGTGAGTGGTTTCCAATTGGAAGCTCGACAGCTCCAGCACGTACAGTTGGCACTCCTGGCGCAGCAGGCTCAGCGCTGGCAGGCCGATATTGCCCCCGACGCCCACGGCCCAACCGGCGGCCTTGGCCATTTCGCCCACCAGCGTGGTGACGGTGCTCTTGCCGTTGGAACCGGTGATCGCCACAATTGGCGCCTGGGCTTCACGGCAGAACAGCTCAACGTCACCGACGATCTCAACCCCGGCATCGGCGGCAGCACTCAAAGCCGGAGTCGCTAATGCCATGCCTGGGCTAGCCACAATCAAATCCGCAGACAGCAACCATTCCTGATTCAGGGAGCCCAGATGACGTTCGACGCTCTCGGGAAGTTGATCCTGGCCCGGCGGCGAAATACGGGTATCCATAACCCGCGGCGTCACGCCACGGGTCATAAAGAAATCAACGCAGGACAGGCCGGTGAGGCCCAACCCGATGATGACCACTTTTTTACCCTGATAATCCACCATAATCAGCGCACCTTCAGCGTCGCCAGGCCAATCAGCACCAGCATCAGCGAAATAATCCAGAAGCGCACGATCACCCGTGGTTCTGGCCAGCCTTTCAATTCATAGTGATGGTGGATCGGCGCCATGCGGAAAATACGTTGCCCGCGCAGCTTGAACGATCCCACCTGCAGGATCACCGACAGCGTTTCAACCACGAACACCCCGCCCATAATCAGCAACAAGAACTCCTGGCGCAGCAGCACGGCGATGGTACCCAACGCGCCGCCCAGTGCCAGTGAACCAACGTCACCCATAAACACCTGAGCCGGATAGGTGTTAAACCATAAGAAACCTAAACCGGCTCCGACGATCGCCGTGCAGACGATGACCAACTCACCGGCATGACGCAGATACGGAATATGCAGGTAGTTGGCGAAGTTCATGTTACCGGTCGCCCAAGCCACCAGCGCAAAGCCCGCCGCTACAAACACGGTTGGCATGATCGCCAGGCCATCCAACCCATCGGTCAGGTTGACCGCGTTGCTGGTGCCGACAATCACAAAGTAGGCCAACGCCACGTACAGCAAGCCCAGCTGCGGCATGATGTCCTTAAAGAACGGCACAACCAGCTCGGTGGCTGGCGTGTCTTTTCCTACGGCATACATGGCAAAAGCCACGACCAAGGCAATCACCGATTGCCAGAAATATTTCCAACGGGCGATCAATCCCCGAGTATCTTTGCGCACCACTTTGCGATAGTCATCGACAAAGCCGACGATGCCGTAACCCACCAGTACGAACAGTACGCACCACACGTAAGGGTTGGACGGATAGGCCCACATCAGCACCGAAATGGTGATGGAGGTCAGGATCATGATGCCGCCCATGGTCGGCGTGCCGCGCTTGCTAAAGTGCGATTCTGGCCCGTCGTTACGCACTACCTGACCAAAGGACATTTCCTGCAGGCGTTTGATCACCTTCGGCCCCATCCACAGGGAAAGGAACAGCGCGGTCAGCAGGCTGACAATGGC
This sequence comes from Serratia sp. 14-2641, assembly GCF_001692375.1. NCBI lineage: Bacteria > Pseudomonadati > Pseudomonadota > Gammaproteobacteria > Enterobacterales > Yersiniaceae > Serratia > Serratia sp. 14-2641. Next base: position 250,556 of record NZ_LXKR01000101.1, read on the forward strand.
CCGGAACGTCAGATAAGAAAAGACGTTGAAGCCTGAGTAATACTTGACCAAATGTTCGGCCAGCCAAACTAACATGGTGCTTTCTCCTGTAACGCGCGTACTACCTGCTCCATTGCGGCACTACGTGAACCTTTGATTAACACGGTAATTACCGCATGTGCTGAGAGTAGTTCCGCTACGCGCGCGGTCACTGCTGTTTTATCCTGATAATGTTCACCGTTACCGGCGGCGGAGCTCAAGACCTGGCTCAGCCCACCCACGCTGATGACTTTATCAATACCGGCCAGACGGGCAGCTTCACCCACCTGACGATGACACTCTTCGGCCTCTGCGCCCAACTCGGCCATATCACCAACGACCATTACGCGATAACCCGGCATTTCTGCCAGCACCTGCGCTGCTGCCGTCATGGAACCGACGTTGGCGTTATAGCTGTCATCGAGCAACAGCTTGCCTTGCGCCAAGGCGATCGGGAACAAACGCCCCGGCACTGCCTGAAGCTGTTGCAAGCCTGCACTCACGGCGGCCAGCGACGCGCCAACCGACATCGCCAGTGCTGCTGCCGCTAACGCATTGGCCACGTTATGGCGGCCTGGTAATGGCAACTCGATCGCTACCGTGCCGAACGGGCTGTGCAGGGTGAAATGAGTGACGCTCCCTTTCACCTGGATATCGCTGGCAAAGAAATCCACAGATTCCGCAGCCTGGGGGGAGAAACGCCAGACCGTCTTGCCCTGTAACTGCGCCTGCCAGTGCGGCCAGTCGTTGCTATCGGCGTTGAGGATCGCCACGCCATCCGCCGGCAAACCGGCAAAGATTTCACCCTTGGCCTGCGCAACGCCAGCCAGTGAGCCAAAACCTTCCAGATGGGCTGCGGCCAGATTATTCACCAGCGCGCTCTGCGGTTGCGCCAAGGCGGTGGTATAGGCAATCTCACCGATATGGTTGGCACCCAGTTCGATCACCGCAAAATCATGCTGCGGCTCTAAACGCAGCAGCGTTAGCGGCACGCCGATCTCGTTATTGTAATTCCCGGCGGTATGCAGCACTTCGCCACATTCACGTAAAATGGCCGCGGTCATCTCTTTCACCGAGGTTTTGCCCGATGAACCGGTCAGCGCTACCACTTTGGCTGGTACTTGCTGACGTACCCAGGCAGCAAACTGCCCCAGTGCCAGACTGGTATCTTTCACCACCAGTTGCGGAGCCTCCACCAATAAGCGCTTACTTACCAGCAAAGCGCCTGCGCCAGCGGCGACAGCATCGGCGGCAAAGTCGTGAGCATCGAAACGCTCGCCTTTCAGGGCCACAAACAGACAACCCGCAGTGACCTGACGAGTATCTCTAGTCACTTCAGTAATAATGCAGTCGGTGCCGATCAGCTCGGCATCCAATACCGCCGCCAGCGTCTGGAGGGAGACCGGGATCATGCCAACACCCCCAACAAACGTGCGACGGTGGTGCGATCGGAGTAATCCAGACGACGGTTACCCACCAGTTGGTAATCCTCGTGGCCTTTACCCGCCACCAGTACCACATCCTGCTCTTTAGCCTGCATGATGGCGCTGGTCACGGCTTCGGCGCGCCCGTGGATGACCTGTACATGCCCGGCATCCAATAACCCGGCCAGAATATCCTTGATGATCGCCTGCGGTTCTTCGGTGCGCGGATTGTCATCCGTTACCACCACCCGGTCGGCAAACTGCTCGGCAATACCACCCATAAGTGGGCGCTTACCTCTATCACGATCGCCACCGCAGCCAAATACGCACCACAGTTGCCCTTGGCAATGCAGGCGTGCGGCTTCCAGCGCTTTTTCCAGCGCATCCGGAGTGTGGGCATAATCCACCACCACCGTCGGCTTGCCTGGCGCATTGAAGACTTCCATCCGGCCACAGACCGGCTGCAGTTGATTGGCCGTGTTAACCAATTTCTCAAACGGGTAACCGAGTGACAGCAGCGTCGCCAATGCCAGGATCAGGTTACTGACGTTAAATGCTCCCATCAGGCGGCTTTCGATCTCGCCGTTGCCCCAGCTTGAGCTGAAGTGGATGGTGGCACCGTTGTCGTGATAGTCCACCGCCGTGGTTTTCAGCCAGCGGCCATGGCAGCCAGGCTGCAAATTGTCCTGCATGGTGACGGCGACCGCGTCTGGCAATTTGGCCAGCCAACGCTGCCCGACTTCATCGTCGGCATTAATGATCGCCTGCCCAACGTCGTGGCTGGCAAACAGTGACCATTTGGCCGCTTCGTAGCTGGCCATGTCACCGTGGTAATCCAGGTGATCGCGGCTCAGGTTGGTGAAAACGGCTGCGGCAAAGGGTAAAGCCGCCACACGGTGTTGCACCAGACCGTGAGAGGAGACTTCCATCGCGGCAAAGGTGGCCCCTTGCTGCGCCAGATCGTTAAGCACGTGCTGCACGTCGACGGCAGAACCGGTGGTATTTTCCGTTGGGCAAACCTGGCCTAACAACCCGTTGCCCACGGTGCCCATCACGGCGGCCGTTTCGCCCAACAGTTGGCTCCACTGGGCTAACAGTTGGGTGGTGGTGGTTTTACCGTTAGTCCCCGTCACGCCAATCAGACGCAGACGTTCGGCAGGCTGATGATAGAAACGCCCGGCTAACGCCGACAGGCGCTGGCCAAGTTGGCTCAGGTAAATCACCGGCACGCCGTGCATTTCGCAAATTTTACCGTCTTCAGCTTCGCCTTCCGCTTCAGCGATAACGGCGGCAACCCCTTGGGCGATGGCTTGCGGAATATAGCGGCGTCCATCCGTTTGATGGCCAACTACGGCGACAAACAGATCCCCGGCAGCCGCAATACGGCTGTCTAATATCATTTCCCGCAGCGCGCGCTCGGGTGCCGTTGGCACCCACGGAGCGAGTAAATCGCGCAAATTACGATCGGCCACCTGAACCCTCTTTGTTATTAATCACTAATTCGCTTTTGTCACCGGTGGGCAACGCATCTGGCTGAACGTTCATGATCCGCAGCGCGCCCCCCATGATGGCACCAAACACCGGCGCGGAAATCGCACCACCGTAGTATTTCCCACCCTGTGGATCGTTGATGACCACCACCAGAGCAAAACGAGGCTGGCTAGCTGGCGCCACCCCCGCGGTATAAGCGATATATCGGTTGACGTATTTACCATCAGGCCCGACCTTTTTGGCGGTACCGGTTTTAATGGCGATACGATAACCCTTGATGGCGGCTTTCACCCCACCACCGCCCGGCAAGGCGACGCTTTCCATCATGTGCACTACCGTACGCACGGTAGCCTCAGGGAAGACGCGTTCGCCGGCAACCGGAGGGTCAACCTTGGTGATCGACAGCGGGCGATAAACGCCCAGGCTGCCGATCGTGGCATAGACTCGCGCTAACTGTAACGGGGTTACCATTAGCCCATAGCCGAAAGAGAAGGTGGCCCTCTCTATGTCAGACCACCGTTGTTTTTTTGGGTATAAGCCACTGCTTTCTCCGACCAGCCCCAAATTGGTCGCTTTTCCCAGCCCAAAACGTGAGTAAGTATCTACTAACGCTGAGGACGGCATCGCTAACGCCAGCTTTGAAACACCGACGTTACTCGACTTCTGCAAGATCCCGGTCACAGTCAGTTCCGAATAGCGCGCCACGTCTTTGATTTCATGGCCGCTAACGCGGTAAGGAATGGTATTGAGCACGCTATTTTCTTTCACTACGCCGCGCTGCAACGCCGTCATTACCACCATCGGTTTCACGGTAGAACCAGGTTCAAAAATATCGGTGATGGCACGGTTACGCATGGTGTCTTTCGGCGTATCGGCCATATTGTTCGGGTTGTACGATGGGCTGTTGGCCATCGCCAGCACTTCGCCGGTGTTCACGTCCACCAGCACTGCGGTACCAGACTCCGCCTTGTTGAAGGCGACGGCGTTATTCAACTCACGATAAACCAGTGCCTGCAGGCGTTCATCGATGCTCAACGCCAGATTGTGCGCCGCCTGGCTGTCTACCGAGGAGATGTCCTCGATCACTCGGCCATAGCGGTCTTTACGTACGGTTCTTTCGCCCGGTTGGCCGGTCAGCCAGCGATCAAAGCTCTTTTCGACCCCTTCGATCCCTTCGCCGTCAATGTTGGTCACGCCGATGATATGAGAAGTAACCTGGCCAGACGGGTAGTAGCGGCGCGATTCCTGGCGCAGGTAGATGCCAGGCAATCTCAGCTTGTGGATGTAATCACCAATCGCCGGGTTAACCTGCCGGGCCAGATAGACAAAGCGCCCCTTCGGATTGGCATTAATACGATTGGAGAGCTGATCGAGCGGAATTTGCAACGCGTCGGACAGCGCTTTCCAGCGCGAATCCAGCGTAATACCCCCGCGTTCGTTCAACTCTTTCGGATCGGCCCACACGGCGTTGACCGGCACGCTCACCGCCAGCGGGCGGCCAGAGCGGTCACTGATCATGCCGCGAGCAGTGGGAACCGACTGCACACGTAGCGAACGCATATCGCCTTCTTTCACCAACCGATCCGGATTGATCACCTGCAAATAAGCCACACGCAGCATCAGCCCAACCAGCGCCAACAGAATACAGCCGCACAGCAACGCAAAACGCCAGCTGACAAAGCTGGCCTGATCTTCCTGGCGTTTCAACTTCTTACCGGGACGTACTGCTTTCATGCGTTAGCTATTTGCTCCGTATCGTGACTTCGGCTAAACCACTCATGGCTTGACAATGATAATTTCCTGCGATGGATCAACGTGTTGCATCTGCAGTTTTTCGGTGGCGATACGCTCTACGCGGCTGTGATCGCCAAGGGCATTCTCTTCCAGGATCAGGTTGCGCCATTCGATATCCAGCGCATCTCTCTCCAGCACCAGCTGTTCGCGCTCGGCGGTCAGCAGGCGGGTACGGTGCGCGGTGGTCACCACAAACACGGCGGAAACCAACGCGGCAATCATCAAAATCAGCGGGATCTTGGCGTTACGCAGCAGATCGCCACCAATGACGCCAACTAAACCGTGGCGCTCATTACCAATCACGCAGGCATCCTCTCGGCAATACGCAGTACCGAACTACGCGCCCGTGGGTTTTCAGCCACTTCAACATCGCCTGGCTTCATTTTGCCCAAGGCTTTCAGCGTGCGGCCGCCCATTTCACGCAACTGCGCTTCAGTGAGCGGAATTCCTGCCGGAACCTGGGCACCACGGCTGTGGTGACGCATAAAGCTTTTGACGATACGGTCTTCCAACGAATGGAAGCTGATGATCGACAGGCGGCCTTCTGGTGCCAACACGGCTAATGCACCGTCCAGCGCGCGTTCGATCTCTTCCAGCTCGCTGTTGATGTAGATACGGATCGCCTGGAAGCTGCGGGTTGCCGGGTGTTTATGCTTATCACGGAACGGGCTGGCATGGGCTATCAACTCGGCCAGTTCCTTGGTACGGGTCATCGGCTCTACTTGGTTTCTTTCCACGATGGCGCGGGCAATGCGTTTGGCGAAGCGTTCTTCACCGAAGGTTTTCAGCACCCAGGCAATATCGTCGGCTTCCGCTTTCATCAACCATTCGGCGGCGGATTGGCCGCTTGAAGGATCCATACGCATATCCAGCGGGCCGTCACGCATAAAGGAAAATCCGCGTTCTGCGTCATCCAGTTGCGGGGAGGAAACACCTAAGTCGAGCAACACGCCGTCGATCTTGCCCACCAGTTCCCGTTGCTGCACATAGTCAGCCAAATCGGAAAACGGACCGTGGATGATAGTAAAACGTGGGTCTGCAATAGATTGAGCTGCGGCAATTGCCTGCGGATCGCGATCGATAGCCAACAAGCGCCCTTCCGGCCCCAGTTGGGACAAGATCAGACGAGAATGACCACCGCGACCAAAAGTACCGTCGATGTAGATGCCGTTACTGCGAATATTGAGACCCTTCACGGCCTCATCCAGCAATACGGTCGTATGTTTATAATTTTCCAGCATGCTTATAGTGACAAGTCCTGTAGCCGCTCAGACAACGGTTCCTGAGTGGATTGTTCCGCGTCAATATCATCCTTGACTTGTTGATACCAGGTCTGTTCATCCCACAGTTCAAACTTGTTAAACTGCCCGACCAGCATCACTTCTTTAGTAAGCCCGGCATGTTGGCGTAGCGTATTGGCTAACAGCAACCGACCGGCATTATCCATCTGACACTCGCTGGCATGGCCCAACAGCAAGCGCTGGACTCGGCGCTCGGCGGGATTCATGCTCGACAGACGGGACAACTTTTGCTCGATGATTTCCCATTGAGGTAATGGATAAAGCAGCAGGCAGGGCTGATGGAGGTCAATGGTGCAAACCATTTGGCCTTGCGATTCCTCATTCAGTAAATCCCGATAACGGGTTGGTACGGCGAGCCGTCCTTTACTGTCGAGGTTGACCATCGTTGCCCCACGAAACATACCTGAGCTACCCCCTCGTGACCCTTTTCACCACTTTACACCACAAATTCCCACATAAGGGAGTTTACGGAGGGTATGAAAACCTTGTCAAGCCAGAGCAAGAGCGGTTTGGCAATATTTATAGGCATATTCTGGAGGCTGGCTCACGAAAGGAACTCTATTTATTGCATGAATATAAATTAACATCATGATTAAAGAGGAGAATTTTCTAAGCGGAAAGAGTGTGATTAAAATAAACACAAATTGACGATTAAATAACTCATTATGTCCTTCTGCAATCCAGGTCTCACTTTTCAACATCGCTCTCGGCGGGGACAACCCCACCGCATCCCGCATCGGTCAAGGCTTGGCCGCAAGCCGCCTGCCAGCAGGGAAATGCGATAAGCCCTTGAGTTAATAACACTCAGCGAGTATTTCGCTGCCAACGGCGCGCTATTTTACTTCAATTATTCCGTCAAAGAACAACCCAAAGATAAAATAAATGGCGAAGCACTGGCTCAAGCCGCTAATTATGATTCAAATCAAAATGGTAAGATTATTCTCAAAACACCTATTTACAATTCATCTGGATTTTTTTTGCGACTTTAGGAATATACGTAAATTTAGTGAGCCTATCGCTAAATCAGCCGCAAAACCGTCATCTCACCGTCGCCACATAATCATAACGCACTGTTTATAATGACAATTTCTACAGCTGCAATTTTAAATTCCTGCTTTACGCACTTTCCCCCCTGTTGTCAGGATAAAAATCACTCAAATGTTAAAAATAAAAATTTTAAGCCACTTATAACAATCAATCTAGTCAAGTAGACTACTAAATAGCAGCAAGGTCAGTTAATAACACCTAATTAACATTAATAACCAACATATTAACCGATAAATTCAGGGATCGTGTCATGTCTAGAGCCGTTTCACCATGGCGCAGCGCTGCCGCCGATACTTTTGCGCTGGTGGTGTACTGTTTTATCGTCGGGATGGCGATTGAAATATTGATTTCGGGCATGAGCTTTAGCCAATCGCTCTCCTCCCGGGTGGTGTCGATCCCCGTCAATATCCTGATCGCCTGGCCCTATGGCCGCTACCGCGATTTCTTTATCGCCACCGCACGCCGCAGCCCCCGCGGGCAATTTTTGTTGCGGAACCTGGCCGATCTGTTGGCTTACGTCAGTTTTCAATCGCCGGTTTACGCTGCCATTCTGTGGAGCGTGGGTGCAGACGGCCAGCAGATCCTGGCCGCGGTGACCAGCAATGCGGTGATCTCAATGGCGATGGGCGTGGTGTACGGCTATTTTCTGGAATATTGCCGCAGGCTGTTTCGCGTGGTCCCCTCACCCCACCCCTCTCCTGTACAGACCGGGGACATGGTAGACAGGTGTTCAAGGACATGGTGAACACTTTTTAACATCCTTTACCCATGATGATCGACCTATTTCTCAGGTCGATC
>NZ_LXKR01000102.1:0-1058 GCF_001692375.1 Serratia sp. 14-2641
ACCGGCTTTGTTGAATAAATCGAACTTTTGGCCGTAGTCAGGATCAGATCACCACACTCCTGATCCTGCAGCGATATCACGTGGCAAAACAAAAGTTCAAAATCACCAACTGGGCTACCTACAACAAGGCACTCATCCATCGGGGCTCACTGACATTCTGGCTTGATGAGTCGGCCATTCAGGCCTGGTATGACAAGCCCAACACGTCTTCACGGGGTCGTCCTCAACGTTATTCTGAGCTCGCTATTTCTACCGTACTGATGCTCAAACGCGTTTTTCGCCTCACGCTGCGCGCCGCACAGGGATTTATTGACTCCATTTTTACCCTGATGAAACTCCCGCTCAGGTGCCCGGATTACTCCTGCGTCAGCAGGCGGGCTAAGTCCGTCAACATCCCGTTTAAAACCCCCACGCGCGGCGAAATTGCCCATCTGGTTATCGACTCCACCGGATTAAAAGTCTTCGGTGAAGGGGAGTGGAAGGTGAAAAAACACGGTCAGGAAAAGCGCCGCGTCTGGCGGAAACTTCACCTGGCGGTGGACGCCGGTACTCATGAGGTTATCTGCGCTGACCTGTCCCTGAATAATGTGACTGACGCAGAGGCATTCCCAGGACTTATTCGTCAGACCCACCGGAAAGTTAAGGTCGCTTCTGCCGATGGCGCTTATGACACAAAACTTTGCCATGACGAGCTGCGGCGAAAAAAAATCAAGGCGCTTATCCCGCCGCGAACCCGGGCGGGTTACTGGCCGGCGGAGTATGCGGACAGAAATCAGGCGGTGGCCAGGCAGAGGCTTACCGGGAGCAATGCTTACTGGAAATGGAACACGACTTATAACCGGCGGTCGGTGGCCGAAACGGCGATGTACCGGGTTAAACAATTGTTCGGTGGGCACCTGACGCTGCGTGACTACGATGCGCAGGTTGGTGAGGCTATGGCCATGATCCGTGCCTTAAACAAAATGACGCGTGCAGGGATGCCAGAAAGTGTGCGGATTGCCTGAGGAAGTCAGTGACGGGAGGCGCTTTTATCTAAATCCGATTTAATCAACAAAGCC
>NZ_LXKR01000103.1:0-1022 GCF_001692375.1 Serratia sp. 14-2641
GTGCTCAATTACTTTTCCCATGTTGATCTCCTCGATGCCGATCTATACCCCGGCACCCTAAAAGGCCTATGTGGATAATCGTCACTCGCCTTCAGTAAAGCGGCGATACCACCACGGGCGGCCCGACAGCCGCTTTCCCCGCAACAGATAGACCAGCCGGGCATTCAGCACCGTCAACGTCCAACCAAAGGCCGACAGAATTCGGAAAAAAAGGATGATGCCGCTGATCACATAAATCGTGTCCCAGGTAGGGAAGCGGAACCAGAACAGATACAGCAGAAACAAGGGGGCAGGAACACCGTAGACATTGAGCCGCCGAGAAGCATTGCGCCAATAGCCTGGAAGCAAAGGCTCCAGTTCGTCATTCATGGGTATGACCTCGCTCCAGTTCACGCAACTGGTGACCGGTCAGGGCGACGGCCAGCTCGCTGCGAGCGATGCTGCCTTGCAAGTACAGCCGCCAGGCATGATCGGCAATGCGCCGTTGCTCAGCTCGAATAATGCCGTCAATGTGCTGGCCCCATTTGATGTAAGGCATTTGCGTCAACTGTTCCCGCAAGGGATCGTCAAAGATAATGTACTCACGCACAGCCTGTCGTTTGCCATCGGTGGTTCTCAGCAACTTCTGCACCACGATGTACTGGAGTACCCCCAGCATGTCGTGCGCGATAGCTTCGCGGATCTCGGCCTGGAACAGGTTCAGGCAGCGAGGTATGGCCTCACCCGGTGAATGAATGTGCAGTGTCGATAAGCACAGATGACCAAGCTGCCCCGCCTGTATACCGGCTTCCACGGTTTCCCGATCACGCATTTCCCCGACGCCAATAACCGACGGTGCTCGCCGCAGGTCAGCACGGATACCTTCGGCAAAATTGGCCACATCCCGCCGGATCTGCAGCTGGGTGGCTGGCAAAATATCTCCGCTCTTACCCAGAACAAATTCTATCGGATCTTCGGTCGTCGTCACTTTGCGGTCAGGGTCATGGTCGATACAGTGCCGATAAACCGACGCCAGGAAGGTA
>NZ_LXKR01000104.1:0-962 GCF_001692375.1 Serratia sp. 14-2641
TAGTGTGTTCAGCCGACGCGGGTGTTGAGGTAGGACAGGGTCTTAAAGACGGTTGAGGCAGCGGCGCTGCCGTGCTCGCCCCGCAGGGGCGCTACGTTCTGGAAATCACAGAGCATTACACCGACACCGCAGGTTTCACTGAGCATGTTTTCGCGCTGATGCATCTGCTCGGATTCGCTTTTGCGCCAAGGATCCGGGATCTTCATGATAAGCGGCTGTTTATTCATGGAAAGGCTGAGTTGTATCCGGGGCTTCAGTCAATCATCTCCACAACCCGCCTGAATCTAAAGGACATTGAAACTCACTGGAGTGAGGTGCTGCGCCTGGCGAGTTCTATAAAGCAGGGAACGGTAACAGCATCGCTGATGATGAAAAAGCTGGCCAGCTATCCCAAACAGAATGGTCTGGCAAAGGCGCTAAGGGAAATTGGCCGCATCGAGAGGTCATTGTTTATGCTGGACTGGTTCCGGGATCCTTCCCTGCGACGACGCGTACAGGCAGGGCTGAATAAAGGTGAGGCACGCAATGCCCTTGCGCGCGCAGTCTTTATGCACCGACTGGGGGAAATCAGAGATCGGGGACTGGAAAACCAGAGCTACCGGGCCAGTGGGCTGACGTTGCTGACTGCGGCAATTTCACTCTGGAATACGGTATATATAGAAAGAGCCATCGATTCTCTAAAGCGAAAAGGGATCCCATTCAATGACCAGCTGATTTCTCATCTGTCCCCGCTGGGATGGGAACACATCAACCTGAGTGGAGATTACGTCTGGCGAACAAACCTCAAGCTGGGACAGGGGAAATACCGTTCATTACGCTCAGTTGACAGCAGTTTGTACAAAAAACAGGCTTAGCGTAGGATATTTAATGAGATGGTCACTCCCTCCTTCCCGGTACTATGCTGAGGACAGGCTTTCATTCGGAGAACCATCATGGAAAATATTGCGCTTATTGGTATCGAT
>NZ_LXKR01000105.1:0-170 GCF_001692375.1 Serratia sp. 14-2641
GTTTTGGTTCCTTCGTCTTAGTGTCACTCTGGCAGCGTTTGATTGATGTTAGTGTTTCGTTTAGTTTTCTCGCGTGCTCCTGCGTGCACGCGCACCAGCTGTCTTACAGGTCTGTCATTCCTTACTGGCACCTGATAAGGCAATTTGGATGTCGACGCATTTTTTTTTTT
>NZ_LXKR01000105.1:216-953 GCF_001692375.1 Serratia sp. 14-2641
GCAAAACGCATGGCTGACCCGGTGGCGGACAAGGCCAATGCAGACCGGCTTTCGGCTTCGGAAAAAGACCATTACGAGCATAGCCTCGTGATCGAGGATATACGCTCGCTGCTTACGCCTTGCTGCACTGAAATCGACGTTCCCGAAAAACCCTCCCTCATCAACACGGCCGCTCTCTGGCATCTTTCGACGCGCATCGAGGGTCGCCTTGCTGATCCCGAGACCAATGCGCTGCAACTCGCGTGCCTGCTGCATCCCACACCTGCTGTTTGCGGTTTCCCCACCGAGCGTGCCCGCAGGCTTATTCGCTTCGTCGAGCCTTTCGAGCGTGGGCTGTTCACCGGCATGGTCGGCTGGACGGATGCCGAGGGTAACGGCGAATGGGTGGTGACAATCCGTTGCGGCACCGTGCAACGGCAAACCGTGCGGCTGTTCGCAGGCGCCGGCATCGTTGAAGCCTCGGAACCCGAATCCGAGTGGGCCGAGGTGCAGACCAAGCTCAAGACCATGCTGAACGCCTGCGGTCTTTCTGCCTAATTTTCCCAGGGACACACCATGACAATCGAATTTGAACGCTGGCCCGAAGATCTGGCGCGCCGATACCGCGACCGCGGCTACTGGATCGACAGACCGCTCAGCGACATCCTCACCCAGCAGGTGGAACTTCGGCCGGACGCGACCGCGCTGATCGGCGGCGACCGCCGCTTCACCTATGCCGATCTCGACCGGCAATCTTC